>CAZKDA010000090.1:0-17808 GCA_964551455.1 uncultured Saprospiraceae bacterium | reverse complement strand
CGAACTATCAATTGTCCTTAAAATATTGAAAATCAAATGCGTACAAGTCTATTATTCTACACCAACGGATGCTGGATAGCTAACTTCACGCATGAAATGATGGAGAACGGCGACAGCCTGAATCCGGGAGAGATAACCTTTAATTATTACCCTCACGGTCTGAGAGTCCGCCAAAGCCACATTATCCTGCCTATGCCGGGCCATCCCGGAAAGTATTACCTGTTCCATTTGAGGCTGGATTACCACGATGAACTCATCCTTGCCTTAATGCCTTTTTATTATTCTGTCATTGACATGGAGGAGAATAACGGTTTGGGCAAAGTGCTGGAAAAAAACGTGGTCATCCTTAATGACACGACCAAATCGCTTGGAAAAGTGACCGCTGTGAAGCACGCCAATGGACGAGACTGGTGGGTAGTGGTGCCGGATGAGTTCAGTTATACCTACAAGGTATTCCTGTTCTCTCCCGAAGGGTTGAATTTTGTGTCGGAACAAAACTTTCCTCCCCCCCCCGGAAGAATGAACGGGACAATATCATTTTCTCCCGATGGGGCAAAAATGGCGCAATACGAAGTGCCGTTTGACAATGTGGTCATCTATGATTTCGACCGCTGCACCGGTACAATAAACAACCAGGTTGAAGTTTCTCTTCCGGAGGTAGAGTTAGGGGCAGGGCAGGCATTTTCACCGAACGGGCGCTTTTTTTATATGGCTTCATCCACCTTTATCCTACAACTCGACCTGGGGGCTGATGACATCGCCGCCTCCCTCGATACGGTAGCTATTTACGACGGATATGCTTCTCCTTTTCCAACTACCTTTTACGCTTCTCAGTTAGGTCCCGACGGCAGGATTTATATCAACACTAACAATGGAACTGACATCCTCCATTACATCAATCGCCCTAACCTCAAAGGAGATAGCTGCCAGGTGGTGCAGCATGGCTTGCAACTTGCAGCCCGCAACCGCTTCACATCTCCCCACTTCCCCAACTACCGCCTCGGCCCGCTTGATGGCTCGCCCTGCGACACCTTAGGCTTAGACAACCGCCCATTAGCGGGCTTCCGCTATGAAATAGACACGGTGCAGCCTTTGCTCGTGGAGTTTATCGACAATAGCTACTATGAGCCTACCGACTGGCTGTGGGATTTCGGCGGCACGGGCAGCAGCGCGGAAGTCAATCCAATACACACTTTTCCATCCTCCGGTACTTACACCGTCTGTCTCACCGTGAGCAACGAGTACGACAGCGATACGGTGTGCAAGGAAGTGACGGTGGAAGGGCCGAGCGATGTGAAGGAAGTACCAAGCGCCGCAGCCGGAATCCGTATGTATCCCAACCCTGCAAAAGACGAGGTGACGGTACGCATGGACGAGCCGCTGGAAAATGATGCCGTATTGTCCGTTTACAACCTATATGGCCGGATGGCAGGCAGGCATTATATGCAGGCAGGCGATGCTTCGCTTTCCTTTACTACTGCGATGCTGCCTCCGGGCATTTATTTAGTCAGGATTCAAGAGCATAATAAAGTTATTTATTCAGCGAAACTGGTGATTGTCAGGTAATACAGTAAAAGGTGAAGTACCTGTGAATTGTCTATGCTTTTCTCAGGCTAATTCTCGTCACTTAATCTTCGACACAAATTTGCGCAAAACTTGTCATCCTGTCGGGTTAGGGTGTCCAAAAATTATTGTTTCAGCTTTTGATTCGCATCAAAAAAAATGCAAGTACATTTATACACGACACCGCATAGACCTGCCCGTGTCGTCAGGCGGGTTTCGGATTATAAAAATTAATTCCCGACGTGTCGGGATCGGTATAACTGTTCACGGAAAATTTCGGGATTAATAAAATCCGAAACCTGCCCGTGCAGTCAGGCGGGTTTATCCGTGAACAAGTATAAGTTATAAAAAAACCACCGGATGACTAGATTTCATTTGATTCATCGTACATTTGCGGACACAAACCAGAGCAGATCATGCCCGAAAAATATAAATACGACATGCGGGGTGTTTCGGCAACGAAAGGCGAAGTACACGAAGCTATTAAACACCTCGATAAGGGGTTGTATCCCAGCGCCTTTTGCAAAATCCTACCGGATATTGTCGCCGGCGATCCTGACTTTTGCAACCTGATGCACGCCGATACTGCCGGAACCAAAACCAGTGTGGCTTACATGTATTGGCGGGAAACTGGCAACCTGGACGTTTGGAAAGGCATTGCGCAGGACGCTATTGTGATGAACCTCGACGACATGGCTTGTGTGGGCGCGATCGACAACATTGTTTTGTCATCCACTATTGGTCGCAACAAAAGGCTGGTCAGCGGCGAGGTCATCAGCACGATCATCAATGCCTCCAACCAGTTTTTACAAATGCTCAACGATTTTGGCGTAGGGGTTTATCTCGCGGGTGGAGAAACTGCAGATGTCGGAGATATTGTCCGTACCATCGATGTGGGATACACCGCTTTTGCGCGGATGCGCCGTGACGATGTGATCGTGAACGATATAAAAGCAGGTGATGTGATCGTTGGCCTGGCATCTTACGGGAAGGCAAGCTATGAGGAAAATTACAACAGCGGTATGGGTAGCAACGGCCTTACTTCGGCGCGGCACGATGTATTGAATTATGACTACGCCGATATGTTCCCGGAAAGCTATGACGATGGAATGCCGATGGAAGTGGCTTACATGGGGATGCAAAAACTAACGGATCCGATAGAGCTGGAAGGTGTTGATGAAGATTTGGATGTCGGGAAACTGATCTTGTCACCGACGAGGACTTACCTGCCTGTGTTGATAGAAATCCTGAAATCCTACCGCAAAGTCATCAACGGAATGATCCATTGTACCGGACGCGGTCAGACCAAAGTGTTGAAATTTATTTCCAACAAACACGTGATAAAAGACAACCTCTTTCTCACGCCTTTTTTGTTTGAAATGATCCGCGACCAGGCAGAAACCCGCTGGCAGGAAATGTACCAGGTATTCAACATGGGGCATCGCATGGAGGTCTATTTGCCGGAAAAGTACGCTGGGGACATCATCCAAATTTCCAAATCTTTCAACATTGATGCGCAGATCATCGGAAGGGTAGAAGATTTTAAAGGGGAAAAAGTTACGATCCAAAGCCCTTACGGAAAATTTGTGTATTGAATAGGTAAGGATTTTTACCAAAAAAAATTAAAGCCTCGAAAGTCTGGAACTTCTGAGGCTTTTGAATTTAACGGTATTAATGACGTAATTGAAAAGACTTATACCATTTTGTATTTCCCTTTGCTTTTCCGGATGCGCACAGACACCACTTTGTATTCCGGGCACATGGCTTCAGAGTCGGAAATGTCAGAGGTAATGTTATTCATCATAACCTCCGGGAAATGGAAAGTGGAACTCAACACGCCAGGCCGCACTTCATCTGTGATCTTTGCCCTGACGTCGATCTTACCTCTTGCCGATTCCAGGCATACCATATCGCCATCCTCGATGAAGTTTTCTTTGGCATCCTGTGGATGGATCAGCAGATAATCGTCGGTGAGCAATTTGGCATTTGCGGTCCTGCGGGTCATGGTGCCGGCGTTGTAGTGCTCCAGTTCGCGGTTTGTAGTGAGGATATATGGAAAATCCTTTGCGTTTTCTTTGATCTCGATAGTTTCTTCAAAAGGATAGAATTTGATAGAACCCTTACCTCTTTTGAATTCATTTTCGTGCAGGATCTTCGTATCGCTTCCGTCATCGGCTACCGGCCATTGTTTTCCGTTGATGCCCAACTCGTCCCATTTTATTCCTGCAAAGAACGGTACGATCTGCGAAATCTCTTCGAGCATGCCGTCAGGTGTGTAATCGGGCTGCGGGTAGCCCATCCTGTTCATAATATCGACGATGATCTGGCCATCGACTTTGGAATTGCCGATGGGTGCTACGACCTGGTTGACACGCTGGACGCGGCGTTCACCATTGGTGAAAGTTCCGCTTTTTTCCAGGAAAGAAGCGCCCGGAAGGATCACATCCGCAAGTTTAGCGGTTTCGGTCATAAACAGTTCCTGAACGATAATAAGGTCTGTATTTTCAAAAGCTTTCAAAACCTTCTGCGTGTTCGGATCGGTCTGCACGACGTCTTCCCCGATGATCCACATCGCTTTCAGTTTTCCGGCGATGGCCGCATCGTACATTTCGGGGATTTTATAACCGATGTGGGGCGGAACAGGGGCGCCGTAAAATTTTGTGTACAGTTTAATGATGTCCGGATTGGTAACATCCATATAGCCAGCACCCTGATACGGCTGTACGCCCATGTCGGCCATACCCTGCACGTTGTTCTGGCCCCTCAGCGGATTTACGCCTACGCCGCGTTTGCCGATATTGCCTGTCAGCATGGCGAGATTGGCGATCTGCATGACCGTAAAGGTTCCCTGGAAATGTTCCGTGACGCCAAGACCGTGGAATGACATGGCCTTGTCGGCGGAGGCATAAGCAATGGCTGCTTCTCTGACGAGGTTGCGATCAACGCCGCAAGTCGCTTCCATTTCATCGATGTTGATGTTTCGGATCTCTTCGAGGAAAGTTTCAAAACCTTCGGTTCTGGCCAGGACAAAATCCTTATCTACCAATCCTTCTTCTATAATATAATAGATCATCATGTTCAAAACCGCCATGTTGGTTCCGGGACGCAATGCCAGATGGTAATGGGCATACCTTGCGATTTCGGTTCTTCTTGGATCAATGACGATTGTCATTTTTCCACTCATGGCATGTTGCTTCAGCTTAGCGCCGGTGACGGGGTGAGCGTCGGTCGGATTAGCGCCAATGACCATAATGCAATCGGTGTATTTCAGGTCTTCAACAGAATTTGTGGCAGCGCCGGTTCCGAAAGCTCGTTGCATTCCAATTGCAGTAGGAGAGTGACAAACCCTGGCGCACCCATCGATGTTGTTGGTGCCGATCACCGCGCGCATGAATTTTTGCATCAGGTAGTTTTCTTCATTTGTACAACGGGAAGATGAAATGCCCTCCAGGAAATCAGGGCCGAATTCGTTTTTATAATAGTTGAATTTTTCGACGATATAATCGTAAACTTCATCCCAACTCACTTTTACAAACTCGCCGTTCTTTTTTATCATCGGATCACGAAGGCGGTCGGGATGGTCATAAAACCCGAATGCAAAGCGGCCTTTCAGACAAGTGTGGCCTTGATTGACCTCTGCATCCCAGGGCGCCCGGATACTGAAAATTTCATTATCGGCATTGGAAACTTCGAGGTTGCAACCTACGCCGCAATAGGTGCAAACCGTCCTGGTTTTTTCAGCAACCAATGCAGATTTTGAGTTAAAAACATCATTGATCGCCGCGGTAGGGCAAGCCTGTGCACAGGCGCCGCAACTGACGCAATCGGAATCGAAAAATGACAGATCGCTGCCTTTTACGATCTTGCTGTCAAAGCCTCTGCCCGCCATGCTCAATACCAATTCGCCCTGAACTTCGTCGCAGGCACGCACGCAGCGGTAGCAGTTGATACATTTCGACATATCAGAGATCATATAAGGATGGCTCAGATCTTTTTGCCTGTCCAGGTGGTTTTCTCCTTCCGGGTATCTTACGCCCGTGATCCCGACTCGTGCTGCAACGCTTTGCAATTCACAATTTCCATTCACTTCGCAGGTCAGGCAATCCAGCGGGTGATCGGTGATCACCAGTTCCAGGATATTCTTACGAAGCGCTCTTACGCTTTTTGAATTCGGATATATAAAACTGCCCTCCATGATCGGCGTATGGCAGGAGGCTTGAGTTTTACGCCGCCCGTCTTTTTCCAATGCAACCTCAACGCTGCATACCCTACAGGAGCCGAAAGGTTCCAGGTTGGGGGCATCGCAAAGCGTAGGCACGGTATCGTCGCCCTGATACCTTTTTAAAAAAGATAAAATGGTTTCGCCCTCTTTGAGTTCGTAAGGGATATTATTAATGTAGGCGAATTTTGTCTTTATTTTTGGGTTGGTGGTCATAACAAAAATTTCTTATAATTTAGAAAGACGTCAGGTTTTAGAATTAGATTTTAGACGTCAGAATTTAGATTTTGATAGTAGCGGCGAATTGTAATTCACTTCTATTTACGGAAAATAATAGTTTCCGGTTTTATTTTGATTAAATATAAGATCGTATTTATAAAACGGACTTATGGTTTGTAAACAATTAATGCGAATCAAGGGCTGAAATGTGTTGAACGTTAATAATCGATCAATTATATTTTTCAAAGTCCCGGTTTCGGATATATGACAAACGTAACTACTTGATTTTCAATTCTGATTTTTCACACTTGATTTAATCACCATTCCTAATCTATTTATACTTATCACTTTATTCGTTTTAATTCTATCTTTCTATGTGATTCTGGCATTGAAGAATGAGGGATTAGCCAATATAAATCTAATATTTCTTTGGTTCTCATTGATATATTAAATGAATCAATATAATTTCCAATACTATCACATCCGCTTCCTATGGTTAAAACTACAAAATCGGGGTCAGTAAAATTTCCATTAAAATACATTTTTTTTCCGTCCTCTAATTTATATTGCCCCTTAATATACCATATTCCCGTATTGTCTGGACATTCAATAGAAAGTAATTCTTTACGCCATCTATAGGTCAAATAAAATGAATCATTTACAAACTCCATTCTCTTATATTCCGGGGGCATTGTAAAGTCTGGTTCGATATTGTAATCATGCTTCCATGTTCCTTTAATGTTATTATACGTTACAGGAATAACTTCATTTCCTTTCTTACAGGAACTAACAGCAATACTCATCCCAAGTGCTACTATAAAAAATAGTATCTTATTCATTAATTACGAATTTAGTGGTTAATGAATTTTTGCTGTCAAACTGTACTGTTAAAACATACATACCATGAGGCAATCCCGATAGGTTCAGTCTTGGAAGCGAAGATACGATTTGCTCTGATTTTACAATCCTACCGGCCATGTCTGCTATGGTGCAGGTAGCTTTTTCAAACTCTTCAGAGAAGTCTATATTGATTGTATTGGAGGCAGGGTTTGGAAATACTTTTAGCTCTTTTGTTTTTGCAGATTCTTCATAATTCCGCAGTCTGAAATTATATTCTGTGCTGTTTCCTTTATACATAGCCGATAAGTTTGCGCTATAGCTACACGTTTCCCATAACCACCATCCGCTGCAATTATAATTATATTGAATACCTAATATCTGCTTTTGAGCCGTGGGAGCAGCCTTAACAAATAGATATTCGTTGTCAGCATTCAAATTCCAATCATTTAGTTTTTGAGTGCCTCCGTTGTTGTAATTCTGTGTAAATGTATTGCCGTTATAATCTGCTGTCGCCACCCATGTTTTATTGAGGTTTACAAACTCATCCTGTTGGTCATTGTCAAAATTGCCATTTAAAATTCTTTGTTCGGAATTAAGTGGTAGAATATACATACCCGCAAAACTACTTGCACCATACTGGCTCCACATCCAGTCCCAACCACTTCCGTTGAATTTTTGGGTAGTTACCCATGTTCCACTTATTGTAAATAATTCGTCATTTGATAGCTGTGTATATTTACCACTTAACCATAAGTCAGTATTTCCTATTTGTACTCCTCCAACCCAGCCGTTGCCATTATTAGACCAGATGGTTTGAGGTACGTAATAACCGGCAGCATTCCAGTTGAACTTGATAAGCTGCGCCCAACCGTTTGGATTGACACAAAGCAGTTCGGCTTTGCCATCCCCGTTAAAATCAGCGACCCTATATCTGTCATTAGACTTTAAGTGCCAGTTTGCAATCCAGTTAGAACCGCCATTACCATACATATGTATCCAAGACCAAGAGGACGGGTTGTACTGCTGGATGGCAAACCAATGATTGCTACCGGATATTGATAAAATTTCATCTGTACCGTTTCCGTCAAAATCACCGGCTAAATATCTATCATTATAATTTCTATACCAAGTACCAAAAGTTCTGTTCCCACCATTGCTCCAGAGATGATACCAGTCTGTGCCTTCATCGCATGAAAAATCTATAATACCTACCCATTCTCTGTTGGGGGAGGCAAAAAATATTTCTTCATCACCCTCATTTTCTCCATCGAAGTTACCTGCAAGTTTATAATCACCAACATTTAAAAACCATGTTGCTATCCATTGAGGATTTCGGAAATTGCTCCAAGTTTTATGAATTTCACTAAGAGGGTCTCCATTTGAATAATCATTAAGGCAGCCTGCATGGTCGTTGATTGATGTAAGAATCACATCTCTAGTATGAGAGATAAAGTAATAGTATGGGCCTGTAGCAAATGCAAAGGAGCACATAATGGGTAAATCACTACCACTGCAAGATGAGCTGCCATAGTCTTCATCGTGGTCAGAGCCAAATATATGTCCTAATTCATGGGCACAAATCAAAATATTTTTATAATGATTTTGCATTGTGGCATAAGCTATTGATTGAATACATAATGAATTTGGATAAGCATTACCAATAACATTATCGGTATATGATTTTGCTTGTATAGAGGATTGCAACATCTCTCTGAATGCTTGTGTGGTTTGAATTCCAATGACTTCTAAATTGCTGAATTTTTGTAGCGGGATTGGTTGTGTCATAAAGAGATGAATTGCTTGTTAATAGATTTACATGATTTACAACGAATGATAAATTGAAATTGTGGGTATAAATGCCTTCTACAAAAAACAAGTTCTCAAAAATTTTATTTGCTGAATTAGCTCCAAAGGTTTGACACCACCAATAATCACCTTCTGCAGCAATTTCTAAATAGCGTGGTGTGCAATCTTCAAAATAGCCCCTATTATTTTGATGATCTCCTCCTAAAGAATCTGTAACTTCGTCAAGTACACCACAAACTCCGTTGGAACTGCCTATTAAATCTCTAAGGTCAAAAACCAAAAGTGGGTTTGCGGTGGTGTGAAATGATATTCCACTTTCTTTGATAAACTCTTGTAACGAGATATAGTACAAAACCTGATTGGAATTTGTGTTATAAATGTAACCTTTCAGGTTATCTTCATAAATGGCAAAGCGTACGATTTTACTTTTATCTCTGTCAGCAAATCCATTTAGCGTTCTACAATAAATAATGAGTCTGAAAGTCCATTTCGTTCAAAAACTGAAACAGTGCTCCCTTGCACATCTGTTTCGGTTTGTGTAAAATCGGAAGTGCGTAAATCTCTTCTTTGTAATGTAAGTAAAGATAATGTACTCCCTTGCTTTAGGTTTAACTCAATTGCATAAGGGTTGCTCAATAAAAAATCATTCAAATCCGAATAATTAAAATCATAAGCATTGTAAGTAACAATTTTTCCATCAAGAAAGGAAATAATCTCAGAGGATAAATTTACATTGTTAAGTTCATAAGTTGGAGGTTGGTAGATTTGTGGAGTAATTATACTCAACGGGTCATTTGAGTTGTCCGTTGAATCGTTAGTGATTTGCGCATTTGAAGTCTGATATATTACTCCTAAAGCTACAAACGCAAGTAGAATTTTTTTCATGTCTTTTAATTTGAGGTCAAAAAATGAGATTGTTTCTGCAAGTAAATTTGATTCGCATATTTAATTGAAATACACCTTTAACTCATCCTGGAAATATTGAAGCGCATTGCGAATGGGTAGCGGAATGCCGCCGCCATGCGCACAAAGCGATCCGTTTTGCAAAGTATCCAGCAGATCGTAAAACAAAGTTTTGTCTATTTTATAATCAGAATTAATGGCTTTTGTCAAAAGCTCCTGGCCGCGTTTTGTGCCCAGGCGGCAGGGGAAACATTTTCCGCAACTTTCATACGAAGCAAAATCGAAGAGGTGTTCCAGATATTTGACCATCGGGAAATCCTGCGGAATACAAACCACGGAAGCATGACCGAGCAGGAAGCCGTTAGTTGCAAAAGATTCAAAATCGACGGTCAGGTCTTCGATGGATTCCACGGGAACGATCCCGCCCAGCGGGCCGCCGATCTGCATGGCTTTCACGGGCTTTTTAAAACCGCCGCCGTAGTCGTATATCACTTTGCTCAGCGGAGTTCCCATCTCCACCTCATAAATGCCTGGGTTTTTAAAAAAACTATCGAGGCACATCAGCTTGGTCCCTTTCGATTTTTCGGTACCGATGCCGGCGTGGTATGTTCCTCCGTGTTCCAGGATATAAGGCAACACGCTTAGCGTTTCGACATTATTAACCGCTGTGGGTTTATTGAACAAACCTTTTTGCGTAGGGTAGGGTGGCCTGACCCTCACTTCCGGGCGCTGCCCTTCAATGGAATTGATCAGCGCAGTCTCTTCGCCGCAGATATAAGCACCCTGCGCCTTGATAATTTTAAAATTAAAACTGAAACCGCTGTTGCGGATATTTTCACCCACTAAGTTGTTTTCTTTGAAATCCCGGATCGCCCGTTCGCAAATTTCGATGGATTCCGGATATTCGGCGCGGATGTACAGCACACCCCAGTTTGCGTTAGCGGCGTAGCCGGCGATCATCATACCCATGAGCAATTTGTGGGGGTGATGCTCCATGAGGTAGCGGTCGGAGAAAGCTCCTGGGTCCCCTTCGTCGGCATTGCATATAATAAAGCGCGTATCACTTTCCGAGTTTCTGCAACCTTCCAGCTTGATGCCTATCGGGAATCCGGCGCCGCCGCGTCCTCGCAGGTTGGCTTTGATCAATTCCTGCAAAATGCCTTCGGAACCTTTTTGGGTCATATTCTCAAATGAAGCGATACATTTTTCAATACCTCCGAGCGGCAGCGTAAGGATCTGTTTGCCGATGTTTTTTATATGGTAGGCATCTTTGTTCAACGAATCCGGGCTACCCTGGAAAATGGTTTTAATATCGTCGGAATTTCGCGCAGAATAGTTTTTACCCTTGTAATGAAAAGCGCTGTTTTCGTGGCAGCGGCCGAGGCAGGTCATGTGGCCGATCTCATCTTCTTTGAAATAATTTTTCAGATCGTGGTGCAGCTTGTCTTGTGTACCGGCGCAAAGGCAGGCGGAGCCATTGCAGACATATACTTTTTTGCCCTGGTTTTCGGGCTTCATAAAATCGTAGAAAGTAGCTGTGCCGTAGGTATTAGCTTTGCCCATGAGGAATTCATCGGCCAATCTGTCGAGGTCTTCCTGTGAGGGAGTGCCGGTAGCTACGGCGGCATTTCCCATCTTTTCAAATAAGTTATCGACAATACCTTTTCTTCCGGAGAGTTCGCTTAAATTATCAGACATAGTTCGGGTTTGTGTTCGGACTTAAAGTTAGAAGAAATATTCCGAAAATTAAAAGGAAAATCCGGAAGTTGGTCTCCGGGCTTGCGAAGTAAGGGGTTTGGCGGGATTTTATTTTGTGCGCGCTGATCGTTTTGTATATACGACAAGGCATAGACCCCGACACCCGTCTCCAGACCCAGGCACAAGGTGTCAGGCGGGCGGGCCTGCCCGACCGATGTCAGGCGGGCGGGTTTATCCGTGAACAAGTATATTTTTAAAGAGTTAATGCTGAATAGTTTCAGAATTTAATTGAGGGGTGGGCATTATTACTTTTTGGGGATTCGAAAATACATTTATTGGCTACGAAGACATCCCGCAGTTGCCTCAAAAACAATTACTGACAGTTTTATGGAGCAGGTATTTTACAAATCCTTTCGTGTGTCGTTTGACCTTAAAGGTTTTGTTCAAGGCATCTCAAACAGCCTGGTGAATCCGCAAATCGGGGAAATCAGAAAAGCAAAGAACAATGTTTTGATTTTTACAATACTTTCGGAAAGCAAAACCTACCTGATACAATTGGAAGCCGACAAGCGCGACAATTATTTAATAGGCGGATTAGTCTATATACTTGTTCACGGATAAATTTCGGATTTTTCTTTTCCCGAAATTTTCAGTGAACAGTTATACCGACTAAGCATAGATTAATTTTTATAATCCGAAATCTATGCGGTGTCGTGTATAAAAAGATAGGCCGCTGAAAACCATTTCCCATAACAACTTGAAACTGTTTGCTTTTCTCAGGAAAAGTCATCTATCAAATTTTGGGCATGCTAGATCGCCATTTACGTTTACTAAACTTTCAAAGTTTAGTAAACTTGGACGACACTAAATGTAATCATTTGAAGCTGCGGGTCGGATAAGCAAAGACTATTTTAAAGATGTATGCTGTGTGTTTTTAAAAATGTTGTATATTCGATTGCTGAACATTCCATGCTTTATTTCGGCAATGATTTCCGAATGCGATCGGATGGTGTGAATTTTAGTTCCATTATGATTGCAAAGGCTGAGTTTGATGGGGATATTGGAGTTCAGATATAGAAGAAATATACGAAACGTGGTTCGTTTCCACAATTGTAGGCAATCAGGAAAATTTCGTAAATCGCTGATTATGAGGCGATAAATATTTTAGAGCAAAAATATTGAACGTCTATCTTAGAGAATTTGTATTTTGCATAAGTTTACTTAATATTAAATTGATATGGAATATATATTTGATAGAATAACTATAGATGACGAATTGTGTAATGGGAAACCAACAATTCGAGGAATGAGAATTACCGTTCAAACAATATTGGAGTTCTTATTTAATGGGACTTCAGAAAAAGAAATACTCAAACAATATCCAATTTTAGAAAAAGAGGATATAAAAGCTTGCCAACAATTTGCAATAGAATTAATGAACAAGAACTATAAAATTAGAGAAATAGCTGCGTAAAAATAATGACCAAATACTTAATTGATGTAAACCTTCCCTATTTTTTTAAATTGTGGAATACATCAGAATATATTCATCAAATAGATGTCAATCCAGTAGCAAAAGACAAAGATATTTGGGAATATGCCAAGGGGAATAGCTTAACCATAATTACAAAAGACAGTGATTTCTCTAATCGAATCTTATTCAAAGACCCTCCTCCAAAAGTAATTCACATTAGAATAGGCAATGTAAGTATGAAAGATTTTCACCGATTAATCAATTCATGTTGGCAAGATGTAATCATTATGAGCGAATCACACAAATTGGTGAATGTATATAAAGATAAAATTGAAGGTATCAAATAATATAAAGACTGCCTACAACAACGGCTACCTATCAATGCTCGCATTCGCTTCGCACTGTAGGTAGCCAATAGTTGGCGGCAAATAAGAAAAAAGTCATAAATTACAATCACAAGAACTAATAGATATCTAAAAATGGATAAGGCATTTATTATCAATGAATTAAAAAATAGTAAAAAAGAACTTGGTGAGAAGTTTAACATTTCAAGAATTGGTCTGTTTGGTAGCTACTCAAGAAATGATCAGACAGCCAAAAGTGATCTTGATCTCGTTTATGAATTAGTTGAAGGCAAACGACTTGGATTAAAAGAGGTTTACGACTTAGAATTATTTTTTAAAGATAAGTTCAAAATGCAAAAAATTGATCTCATAAATCTTAAGTATATCAATCCTGTCATTGAAAGTGAAATGATGAAATCCGTCATCTATGTATGAGAAAAAGAATCTAACCTATATTCTTACAGCATTAGAATCTATTGAGAAGATTTTTATTTAGACTGAAGGAATTAAAGATGCTGATGAGTTTTTTGAATTGGCAGATTAGTTAAATTTTAATGCTTGCCAGATATTGTTGCTGGTAATTGGAGAAGAATGTAAGAAAATAGAAAAGGAGTTAAATGATGGGAATCCGGAAATTCCATGGCATCTTATTGCAGGATTAAGAAACCGGATAGCCCATGATTACCGAAGCATAGACCCGAATATTTCATTCGACATCATCAGAAATTATCTTCCGGACCTAAAAGAAAAATTAATAAAAATGCTGAAATAGGTAGATTTTGAGAAAGGATTATTGGTGAAAGTTGTGAACACTCCGTTTTATAAGCATTTGGATTACTTGATTCAAAAATAAAGAAAATCTGCACACAACAACAAAGGCTTCGTTGTACAACACCGAATATACGTCCATGCCGACATACCCATCTCACAGCAACCCTGCCCACCAAAGGCAGGTTCACTCAAAGCCACCGCTTACGGCGACCCCGCCTGCTTTTAACATAGAATTCGTATAGCTGAGAACCGTTATGAACATTAAGAAGAAATACTAATACTTATGAAAAAAATTAAAACATTAATAGCAATCCTGTTGGTTCTATTTTCAATTTTAAATGTTAATGGGCAGGAATTTAAATTTCAGAAAAAGCTCAATAAATATGTCTTCAAATCTGAAAATGGTAAACTAGATGAAAGTAAAGCTTTTGACCAAGTAAATTATAATGGAAGTATAGGCTGGTATGTCAAAGATGGTGAACTTTGGGGCGTCATAAATAAGAAAGGAGAATTCGTACTTCCAGTAATATTCCAGCAAATTGATTTTTTTTCAGATCAGAAGAATTTGGTAAAATTAAATGGGGTATGGGGTGAATATAAAGCAGATAACTTTACCCCTAAAGAAGGTGAAATAGTTTTTCATAATCCACAAGAACTACCCTCTTTATCAAAATGCAAAGAAGTCAATCATGACCAATGTTTAATAGAAGAAATATATTCCAATATGAGTTATCCAAAGGAAGCGGTATCCCTGAAAATTGAAGGCACAATGGTAGCAGAATTAATAATCAATGAAAAAGGGCAAGTTGAAACATATACAATTATCAAGAAAATTGGAGGAGGTTGCGACGAAGAATTTATGAGGCTGATTGAATCAACCTTAAATGAATGGGAACCAGGTAAAATTGATGGCATACCTGTGAAAACTCGTAAAATTATCCCGATAAAAATGAGCTTAAAATAACAACTGTTCATAACAATTAAAGCTCTCGTTGGGCCTGAAAGGCCAACAATGAAGTCAGTGTAACACAAGCTGTTCGTCCACACCAACGAACCCAACCCACGGCAAACTACAAACTACAAACTACAAACTACAAACCCCAAACCTTACATCACCTACACCGCTCCCTGATCTTCACCATTTGATCCAATTCATTCCGGATACTTTCCTTATCGAGGTATTGCGCTAAATTTTCAGCCTTGCTCACCGATTGCAGGGCGAAGGCACAGCTTTCGGCGTTCAGGAAAGTTTGGGCATCGGAGACGAATTTTTTAAACTGCGGAAGCAATTGCAGCCGGGATTCGTCGGCTTTCAGCCGGGCTTCGCGGGTAGCGGTTTGGCCGATGTTCAGATTGGCGGCAGCGCGGAAGTTTTTCAGCGCCGTGACAAAATCATTTCTCCGCAGCGCCTGGTTGCCATCGTTCATCAATTTGTCGTAATCCACCTTGACGCCGCCTTTGCTGATGCTGATCTGCTTGAGGGAATCGGCCTCGTGGTTTTCGGGTTTGAATTGCATGGCAAACTCAAAATCCGCAGCGGCTTGTTCGTAGCGTCCGATCTCCATGTTGGATTTGCCTTTCTGGAGGTATTCGCGGAAGGATGCTTCGGACTTTTCCTCCTGCGTTTTTTGGAGTTCATCCAAAGTGCTTTTTAAGCTCTCCGAAAAGTTTTTAGCGGCTTCTTCGGCAGTTTCGGCTTTTTTCTTGGCGGCTTCGGCATTGAAGTAAAACAACGTTGCAAAAAAGAACAGTATAAATCCCGCAGCGGCCAACAATAAAGCGTTCCGCCTTTTTTTCCTTTCGACTTTCAACAGTCGTTCCTGTTCCTGTTGGCGCTTTTCGTTTTCAATCCTTTCTTCCTCTTTGCGGCGGATCTCGTAAGATTCCAGGATCGGGGCGACCAGCGTATCGTGGCTCAGTTCGTAGCTCCTTCCAAGGTGCGTATTTTCAGCGCGGATCAAGCGACTTTGCAGTAGCTTGGTGAGTAACTGCGGTGTGATCCCGAAATTTTTCGCTTCCACGCCCTCGCTCACACCTACCCGCCTGCTCCCGACGATCAAACCCTCTTCGATGAATTTTCTGGCGAGGGGGCGCTCATCAGGTTCCAGTTCTTCGATTTCCGCTTCGTAATAGTTGTTCAAAATAGATTTGATGCCTTGCGCTCCGCCGAAATCCGATTCGACAACTGCCACATTATCTTCCCGTTTCCGGAGGACTTTCTTTTCAATATAATGACACAACAACTGCAACTGGAAAGATTCGATCTCGTCGTCTTTGTTTTTCAGATATTCGAGAATGATTTGCATGGCCTTTTCATCGTAACGGAAAGGCGGGGTGTCGAATTCTTCTTTGTCGTAAAGTGCGGGTTGTTCGATGGCGGCACGGGCATTGTCGAGGTTGAGCGGCTTGAGGTGGAACCTGTTCTGGAGGATGCTCGGGATCTGAACCGACATTTCATCTAAGAGACTGATCCGATCCGAGCGAATAGCCAGCAATATCTTCACAGGCATCGGCGAATGCCATTGCAACTCCTCCGCAGTCCTTTCGCGGAAAGGGATGGCACGGAGGTGATCGCGGATGCGCTCCGGCAATCGTTCGCTCACGAGGTCTGCCAGTTCGAGGTTCAGTGCATCCTGGTCTGCTTTGTTATGTTCAAAAAATTCTTCAAACTGGTCGAAGATCAACAGCGGGACAAGCGGCCTTCCGTCTTTTGAAAAATCGCAGGCTCTGAGGTATTCCCAAATCCCGTGGTTGTGCTGATCGGTGTGAGCGTCCAGCATTTCTGTGTTTAGAAAAGGTTTCAAAGCCTGGATGACAGATTCGACAGGTTTTTGGGCAGTGTCCTGCAAACGGATCTTGATGGTTTGGTAATCATCTTTTTCCAAAAGCGGTTCGACACCGGCATTGATGAGCGAACTTTTTCCAAGGCCTGATTTCGAAAAAAGCACCACGAGGGGTTTGGCTTTTATCAAAGAAAATAGCTTGCGGGTCTCCACATCGCGGCCATAAAAGACCTTTTGCTCGGATTTCTCAAAAGCCCGGATACCGGGATAGCGGCTTTTCGTCAGTTCTCCTTCCATTATTTCAGCCGTTTTTTGAGTTCACGAACGATTTCAAAATAAGCATCTTCGCGGGTATTCCAGAGCTTGCTGGTTACCGGCTCGGCGGTATCCGGAAGGGGGATCAGCTTTTTGAGAAAATCATTTTCCCGCCAGTCGCAGGGTCGCGCAACCACCGGAAATACCTTCAGCGTTCCTTCATTGTGCTGCTTTTCGGCGATAGCCAGGATGTGTCCGTTGAGGTCTGTATCCGCCAGAAAATTGGGGCTGAGGATCGGCAAAATGATATTGGCATTTTCCAGGTTTTTCAGGATCTCCTCCTCTTCGGTTCCTGCGGCGAATTTTTCCCAGTATAAAATTTCAATGTCTTTGTTGCTTTGCAATTGGCTGAGGCTGTTTTCAAGACCGACGCGGAATTCATCGTCTTTTTCATCAAAGATCAAAAATACCTTTTGGGTGATCTTCGGCTGATCGGGGTTTTCTGCTAAGCCGATCTTTTCCTTTAGTTCATCGAGGAAAGCGTCGATTTCTTTATCAACAAACTGGAAATTGAAACGCTCCTCGTAAAAAGACCGCGTCATGGCGCTGACGGGGTAACGCAGTTCTTTTGGCGACAAAGTGGTGTTTTCCTCCCGCAGTTTCAAGCCGTCGAGCAGGAGCCGGAATTGCCAGTTTTCGAGGTCGAAACCAAAAAAGAGATACGTTTTCCGGTGGTCGAACTGCCCCAGGATTTCTTCGGGGATGCGCGGATCGTCTTTTACCACGTTGCGGATGAACTCCAGTTGGTCTTCTTCGGTAAGCACCAGCGATTCGGTTTCATCGAGCGAGCCAAAAAGGTTATAAACCAGCGGGTTTTCAACGCTGATCTTTTCAATGTCGATGGCATTGACAGTTTCCCTTCTGAAATTGTAA
>CAZKDA010000089.1:13329-17858 GCA_964551455.1 uncultured Saprospiraceae bacterium | reverse complement strand
AGATTGGAATTGAAACGGCCTTGACCATCACCTCAATTCCCAAATCCCTGAACTCTTAATCGCACCAGATTGGAATTGAAACGCGTTAATGTTACTGGCCTTGTCTTGTCTCCGTTGCCTCTTAATCGCACCAGATTGGAATTGAAACTGTGGTGTCGGGTAATTCGATACGCGGACAATTCAGCTCTTAATCGCACCAGATTGGAATTGAAACATCAACGTATAAAGCGTGATGATAGTAAAACTTGATCTCTTAATCGCACCAGATTGGAATTGAAACTTCGCTCCGGTTCGATATATGATTTCGCAAGGATGACTCTTAATCGCACCAGATTGGAATTGAAACTTGCCGTCCTGGTCAGGCAGTGGAACAGGCCGCATCCTCTTAATCGCACCAGATTGGAATTGAAACCGCTATAACCTCATCATAATTGTCAAGCAACCGGGCTCTTAATCGCACCAGATTGGAATTGAAACAATTGAAAACAACCAGGTAAATAACCTGGCCTCGCCCTCTTAATCGCACCAGATTGGAATTGAAACCGTGATCTAACGCCCACCTGATGAATCCCTCCGTTTCTCTTAATCGCACCAGATTGGAATTGAAACTTGCCAACTATTGCGGACATTAAATCACCCCAAGCCCCTCTTAATCGCACCAGATTGGAATTGAAACTAATCTAATTGCCAAGCAAGTTGTCCGTTATCAAAACTCTTAATCGCACCAGATTGGAATTGAAACGCGGGGAGATTCATAATATTTTCAGAAGGGCAAAGCCTCTTAATCGCACCAGATTGGAATTGAAACTTTGATGGCTTTGATTTCACACAAGACAAAAGCGGACTCTTAATCGCACCAGATTGGAATTGAAACATCCTGTTGGACGTACGGCGCGAAAACGGGGCAATGCTCTTAATCGCACCAGATTGGAATTGAAACGTACAATTGCCTCTGACGAATACAGAAAGTGTACCTCTCTTAATCGCACCAGATTGGAATTGAAACGTTCAGCTTGACACTTCGCAGGGCAATATGTTCGTTCTCTTAATCGCACCAGATTGGAATTGAAACCGAAACAACATATTTGCCGTTACGTCTGGCGAAGGTCTCTTAATCGCACCAGATTGGAATTGAAACACAATATAATTAATTATGAGTTGTGATTCGCCATTTCTCTTAATCGCACCAGATTGGAATTGAAACAAACGTTAAGGAAAAGTTAAATTTTACTAAAAACTTCTCTTAATCGCACCAGATTGGAATTGAAACTTCGAGGTCCTGATCGTATTGCTTCTCAACAACACGCTCTTAATCGCACCAGATTGGAATTGAAACAATGCTTGCCTTAATTCAAATGCCAACTCTGGGGCGTCTCTTAATCGCACCAGATTGGAATTGAAACATCAAACACAACAACAGGCGAATTACACAATTGAAGCTCTTAATCGCACCAGATTGGAATTGAAACATCAAACACAACAACAGGCGAATTACACAATTGAACTCTTAATCGCACCAGATTGGAATTGAAACTAGGAGTTTAGTTTAACGCTGAATTCGACTTTTTGACTCTTAATCGCACCAGATTGGAATTGAAACGCGGCGTTGGGTTCGCGGGGTGTTGCGTTCTACCTGCTCTTAATCGCACCAGATTGGAATTGAAACGCGAAGGCTTCAATAAATGTTCGATGTGGTGGTATGCTCTTAATCGCACCAGATTGGAATTGAAACGCGAAACCTGGTACGTCACATAATCAATCGTATATGCTCTTAATCGCACCAGATTGGAATTGAAACCTGAATAGGCCGGATGCGTTGACAAAATTTTGTCCTCTCTTAATCGCACCAGATTGGAATTGAAACTATTAAATGTAGTCTTTACATCATGTGACAGGTCAACTCTTAATCGCACCAGATTGGAATTGAAACGGAAGGATCGCTTGCTGATTTCTTAGGTATTCCCGACTCTTAATCGCACCAGATTGGAATTGAAACAGTAAAGCACTTACTGCTGAAGGTGATCCTCCTACTCTCTTAATCGCACCAGATTGGAATTGAAACCTCGTAATTTTGTACTTGTCCCAAAGCTCCTTATCACTCTTAATCGCACCAGATTGGAATTGAAACTTTTATGTTAAAAGACCGGGACGTGAAGATGTCCCGGCTCTTAATCGCACCAGATTGGAATTGAAACACGTCGGCTGGCTCAAGGCGGGGATCCAGGCGGCAGCTCTTAATCGCACCAGATTGGAATTGAAACTTTTTCGTACAATTCTAAAATATCTTTTGTTTCAAACTCTTAATCGCACCAGATTGGAATTGAAACTATTAAATGTAGTCTTTACATCATGTGACAGGTCAACTCTTAATCGCACCAGATTGGAATTGAAACAAGAATTAATTGGAGTTTATCGGGAAGTGTCAAAACCTCTTAATCGCACCAGATTGGAATTGAAACTACGGTTTATGTAAGTCGATTATTCTTATTGAATACCTCTTAATCGCACCAGATTGGAATTGAAACATGGGGTTCAAACTTAGGAGTAAAACTGTTTTCTCTCTCTTAATCGCACCAGATTGGAATTGAAACCAACGAATACAGCTAAGCCGAAAGCCTGGATTCCGACTCTTAATCGCACCAGATTGGAATTGAAACTAGAAGTCAATTCAACAGGAACAGACTCCGTGTTCGCTCTTAATCGCACCAGATTGGAATTGAAACGCAGGACACTTTAATTGTTGATCCTGCTACGCCGGACTCTTAATCGCACCAGATTGGAATTGAAACGCAGGACACTTTAATTGTTGATCCTGCTACGCCGGACTCTTAATCGCACCAGATTGGAATTGAAACCCGACATTCAAGCACAATACGGTAAAGATGTTTTAACTCTTAATCGCACCAGATTGGAATTGAAACCAGAAAAGATTATGACAGAACTATCCCTGCTACTTCTCTTAATCGCACCAGATTGGAATTGAAACTCGCCTCAAGGTGTTGCGGGGTTTTCTCCTCAGTATCTCTTAATCGCACCAGATTGGAATTGAAACGTGCAATACTCTAAGTGTGGTTTGTTGACGAAAAACCTCTTAATCGCACCAGATTGGAATTGAAACAACCAGAATTGCAAAAAACGGAAACAAATTTAAAGACTCTTAATCGCACCAGATTGGAATTGAAACTTGAACATGATAATATTCTCAATACTAATTGTTGTTCTCTTAATCGCACCAGATTGGAATTGAAACTGCAAAAGACAGGAAGGGGTGGAACCCGGCGACAACCTCTTAATCGCACCAGATTGGAATTGAAACTCTTCATCTGAACGTAGTAACAAATCTCCGCTACTACTCTTAATCGCACCAGATTGGAATTGAAACTAGCGTGGTTTAGTCCAACATATAAAGATTTAAGCGCTCTTAATCGCACCAGATTGGAATTGAAACCATCTGAATAGTTTCCCCGACTAGCGTTTCTTTGCTCTCTTAATCGCACCAGATTGGAATTGAAACGCAGTAGGGTTGCTGATAGAGAACCGGCCAAATGTTCTCTTAATCGCACCAGATTGGAATTGAAACTTGCCGTCGATCTTGCCGGTAAATTTCAACTCGTTCCTCTTAATCGCACCAGATTGGAATTGAAACCTTTGTTCAGGCTGTACTTTATGTACTTGCCTTGTCCTCTTAATCGCACCAGATTGGAATTGAAACGAGGAAGGATGGGGCGGTTGGGGAAATCAGATCGTTCTCTTAATCGCACCAGATTGGAATTGAAACCTTGTGAAATTGACAAAGAATATATTAACAAGGCAACTCTTAATCGCACCAGATTGGAATTGAAACTTGATTGGCAGGAGGTAAAAGATTTGTTTAACATGGCTCTTAATCGCACCAGATTGGAATTGAAACAAAATTTGTTGAGTTATTCGACAAGTTAAAATGCGCTCTTAATCGCACCAGATTGGAATTGAAACATGTTGGGCTATCAGGCATCATTGCTTGTTTTAAACTCTTAATCGCACCAGATTGGAATTGAAACATTGGATTCTGGGAAAATGTTTCAAAATCAGATGGTACTCTTAATCGCACCAGATTGGAATTGAAACTAGGTTTTCAGGTTTTCATGTGCTTTCCAGATGTGCTCTTAATCGCACCAGATTGGAATTGAAACGGCACTTGACAAAGAATTAAAGGATATTGACAAACACTCTTAATCGCACCAGATTGGAATTGAAACAATACCAAATGCCTTAATACTGGATCATAGTTTAAACTCTTAATCGCACCAGATTGGAATTGAAACGAAGATACGGAACGACACGAGATATACGCAATGGCCCTCTTAATCGCACCAGATTGGAATTGAAACAGAAACTCGGACTGGAGCTTCTCAAACTCAATGTAGGCTCTTAATCGCACCAGATTGGAATTGAAACAACACCGGCATAAGGCGCCGGGCTCTCACATTGTTACTCTTAATCGCACCAGATTGGAATTGTCCCGACGTAGAACTACTTGTCTTGCAGCA
>CAZKDA010000089.1:0-13229 GCA_964551455.1 uncultured Saprospiraceae bacterium | reverse complement strand
ATACCCTGCAAGGCTTAGAAGTACTCAGTCGGGAAATCGCACCAGATTGGAATTGTCCCGACGTAGAACTACTTGTCTTGCAGCAATACCCTGCAAGGCTTAGAAGTACTCAGTCGGGAAATCGCACCAGATTGGAATTGAAACAGCATTGCAAGACCTGGCTTAAATTCAGTCGTTTTGACTAGACTATTCTTTTAAAAAAAAGCGGATCGAAACTGAGTTTTGTTTAAAAAATCCTTTTTTTAGCTGACTGAAAACAGTCCACTAAAAAATATCTTACACAATGAAATATACCGACATCCTTGTTCAGATCCGACAGATCATCCGTTCCGTGAATCTGGAAAGCAAGCGATTTGAAAAGGAATTTGGGATCAGCATCCCTCAGTTGTTGTGCCTGGGGTTTTTGAACGACAAGGAAGCTTTCCAGGCAAGCCATAAGGAGATCAAAAATTTCCTGAAACTGAATGCCAGTACCGTAACCGGAATCATAAGCCGCCTGGAGAAGAAAGGACTGGTAGCCCGTTTGCCGAAAAAAGATGATAAACGCATCGGCATGATCTCCATTACCGCGAAAGGCGCCGAACTCTTAATAAATACACCGGAACCTTTGCACGAACAGCTTTCCGGGAAACTCAAAAATCTCTCTGAGGAATCTCTCCAAAAGCTCCAAAATGCCTTCGAGATCATCATCGACCTGCTGGACCTCGATAGTGTGGACGCAGCGCCCATCCTTACCGCCGACACTGATATCCAGCATGAAGATTTATGAATTATTTGCGGATTTGCCAATTTGCCAATTTGTTAATTTGAAATCCACTGGATATAAGCCAATCCAAACATCCCCATTCCGACAACGTCGGAACAATCCTCAACAATCCCCTTGAATCAATTCACTTGTTAGTGACGGGTTTCCAGACAAAAGCCTATAATCCCCAACGATCCCCTTAAACCAAAGCCAACTCCGGTGTTTTTGCTTCAATAAACTGCTCGTGCAAAATGTGCAAACCAAGGATATGGTTGAGCAGCGCATCTTTGCGAACCAGCGAAACTGGGTTCTTATCATTTTGATAATCAAGGAGGAATTGCTTCAACCTATGCTCGTCAAAAATACCGGCTTCCCTGATATTTTTGGTACTCAAAAAGCGATTGATCAATAGTTGGACAGCATTTTTATTGTGCTCGGAAACGTGTGCCGGCGGAGCCATAAAGGCAAACTTTTCACGCTTGTACAGCTTTTCGGGCAAAATATTTTTCATGGCTTCCCGAAGCACCCATTTTTCCGTATTGCCGTGGATGCGGAGATGCGGCGGAATGTCTTTCGCCAACTCGGCCAGGTGATGATCGAGAAACGCCGGACGGCTTTCCATAGAATTGGCCATATCGACGCGGTCACCGCCCCAGTTGAGGATCTGGCATTCGAGCATGGTTTTTATCCAGGTGTATTGCGCTATGTCCAAAACATGACGGCCATCGAGCATCTCTTTATCGAAAGTTTCAGCTATAGCTACAATGGGATCGTAACCCTCCAATGAAGCCAGCAGGTCGTCGTTCAAAAGCGGTCGGGCAAGCGCCAGCGTTTGTATCCAGGATTGTATCCAGGAGGGTGTAAAACCACACACCGCATCCAGGGCAGGATGAGAAACGGGCGATTCCGCCAGGATGGCTCCTTTGAATATCTTATTGGAATTATCCATTTCTTTCAGCCGGTCGGGTTCATTTTTGTAAGTATGTAAAAGGTAATCGCGTTTGAACGCCGGGTATCCGCCAAACAATTCGTCGGCTCCCTCGCCGGTCACTACCACGCGATAGCCGCATTCGTTCACCCGTTTGCTCATACACCATTTCGCTACGCCCAGGGTATTGTAAAAAGTTCGCTCAGCGTGGTACATGGTTTTGATATAGTTTTTACCAAACAGCTCATTCGCAGCGAGGCGGATCTCTTCCTGATCGGCGCCGGTTACCTCGGCCATTTCGCGGGCAATAGACGATTCGTCGTAAGCATAGTGGTCAAAACTTATGGTAAAAGCCTTCACCGGCGATTGCTGCATGGAGGCAGCCAGTCCCAGCATCGAACAGCTATCGATCCCGCCGGAAAGATAACAACCCACCGGCACGTCTGCTTCGAGGCGCAAAGCCACCGCTTCGGTCAGCGATTCTTTCACGCGATCAATGTAAAATTCCGCGGGTATCGTAGTGTCGCGGTCGGCTTCTTTCGGGAATTCAATGTCCCAGTATTTGTGCTCGCTGATGTCGAAACCATTTCCCTTCTTTTCGATGACGACCATGTAACCGGGCTTCACGGCATGGATGTTTTGGTATGCCGTTGTGCCTGGCACCATCGTGTGCATCAGCTGATGGAGTATCCCTTCTTCCGAAAATTTTCGTGGTATTTCATTGCATTGGAAAAGGGCTTTAATCTCTGAGCCATAATAAATCCCATTTTCCGAAATATGGTAAAAAAGCGGTTTGATACCAAAGCGGTCACGAGCCAGGATAAGCCGTTGATTTTGTTTATCAAAAAGTGCAAACGCAAATTCGCCGCGCAATTTTTCAATAAAATCGAGGCCATGTTTTCGAAAAAGAGGTAATGCAATTTCGCTGTCCGATTTGGTTTTAAACCTGAACCCTTCGAGCCTCAGCGCCGTCCGGATGCGTTTGTAATCGTAAAATTCCCCATTGGCCGTAAGCACGAGATTTTCATCATCGCTAAACAAAGGCTGATCTCCGGTCTCAAGGTCGATGATGGAAAGGCGGGCATGCCCCATAGCGAGGCCCGCTTCGCGGTCGAAATGATAACCGAAACCGTCAGGGCCGCGATGGTAAAGGCTTTCGGTCATGTTGGTCAATTGAAAACGATCATTTTGCTGAAGGGGGTGTTTCTTCCAAAATCCGGTAATTCCACACATAATATTTAAAATTTTTTTGGTTATTGTTCGAAAATAGAGTTTTTAGGTTCTGTGGTTGATTTGCTGATTTGCTGATCCTGCCTGACTGCGTTTGGCAGGCAGGTTGTTGATTTGTTGATTTGTTGATAACGCCGTAGGCGTCACACGTTTGCTGATTTGGTATTATGGTATTCCCGATTTCATCGTCCCGCTTTTTCTCGAAAAAGCGGGATTCGCTTCGCTACGATATGGTATTATGGTATTATGGTATTATGGCAAGCAAACCAACTTAATAACTTAAATAACTTAATAACCCAATCAACCCAACCTGTCCCGCACCGCAAGGTCGGGATCAAACCAACCTCCGCCTCCTGTTCACCTCATCTACCGTCTGACGTCTAATCTCTGCTGAATCTCATTGAGTCAAAGGAATATCCTTTTCTGGCAATCTGTCGAAACGATTTAGTATGGCGATCATTAAAGCCTGCCGGATAAAAACCGCACCGTGAGCCTGTGTAAAATAGAGGTTGTGATTGGTGCCGTCGAGGTTGGTATCCAACTCGTCTAACCTCGCGAGCGGATGCAAAACCACTGCATTTTCTTTGAGGTTGCTGTCGGCATTGAGCTTGTACCGGGAATCCAGCGTTTTGTAGCTGTCGCCGAGGAAGGCAATGGAATTCATGTAGATCACATCGAGATCGGAAATAACCTCGTTGACGTCGTAAGTTACATTAAACTCGATCTCTGAATTTTTCAACAGCGATTCCAACTCAGGGCCGAGCGGATCGGCGAGTTCGGAAACAATCGAGATCTTGCGAATGCCCGACTTGAACAGCAATGACATTCTCAGGAAACTGTTTACTGCCCGCATACTTCCCGGAGTTCCTAAAATACCAAGATGGATGCGATCTTCCGGCAACACCGTATCATTTTTCAGACGGGGTTTCCATTTGAGGATTGCAAACCAATCGGCTAGCGCCTGCGTCGGATGTTCTCCCGAACCATTTCCGGCATTGATAAGTGGGATTCTGAGGTTTTGCATGACTTTTTCGACAGAATCGGTTTCCGTGTGGCGCATGACCAGGAGATCACCATAAGCGTTGAACATTTCCCCGATATCCGAAAGGGTTTCGCCTTTGGCAACACCAGTGACCATGCCCGTCGGAATGCTGATGATCTTGCCGTCGAGCCGCAGGGTTGCACTTTCAAAAGAAAGTCGTGTGCGGGTACTCGCTTCAAAAAATGCCGTAATGATGATCTTGCCATCAAGCGGATGATTGGAAGCGATTTCAGTAGCTTCCAGTAAGGCAGCGAATTTGCAGATCTCAAGCGCTGTTTCACGGTCAAACTGATCGGCGGAAACAACGGATTTACCAACCAGCTTTTTCAATATCCCCAGATTGATAGAATCTTTGACCAGCAGTTGCTGCGGGTTTGGATACAAGCCAACGGAATCAAGATGTTTATCTTCGACAATATTGTGGTTTGATTTAATTTTTTCGGTTACCATATTCTTTTGTTTTTTACATCAAAAAGCAACATTACCACTAAAATAACAGCGCCAAGCGCCATGAGTGCAATAGATGCCAGGATGAGTATTTTGAAAAAAGGTTGTGGAAAGTTCATTGTCAATTTATTTTGTGATCTGAATTTTCCGGGTTATCGAAACTGTTTTTTGGTATGCCCGGCTCGTTCATCAATGCCCAATCGAAATTTTCAGGTTGCCATTTTGCAAAAGCTGTCGTAACGATAATAGACACCGAAGCCCCGATCAGGGAAGCCGTGTACCATCCTAAATAAAAATATGCGAACAATCCAATGGCAGAACCCGCAACCATTGCGAAAATGGCGCCTTTGGCACTCGCTGATTTCCAAAATAGTCCCATGGCAATGGGATAAATCGTACTGGCCACCAACGGCCCGGCGAAAAATATTACGGTGGCCAATGTTCCGATGCGCGGAAGACAAACCACCCATGCCGCCAGCCCTAATCCTGCGATCACCCAGACAGACACCTTTCGGAGTTGTCTTCCTGTTGCTTCCGGATGGATCATTTTTTTATAAATATCTTCAACAACGAGATCGGAAGTCGCGGCCAGCAAACTATCGATGCTGGAAGCCAGTGAGCAGAAAAAGATGATGAACACGATAATGGTTCCCGCTTTTCCGAGGATATGCGCTGCCATCAGGGGGCCAACCATATCGGGGCTGGTGATGTTGATGCCCATGGAGTTGCTGGTGAGGGCGATAAACCCTGCTGCAACCGGCACTGGCAACCATAGCAGACCCGCAGCTGTAAATGCTTTTTGTCCCAATCCCTGCCGCATGGCAAAGGCACGGCTCCACCAGACATTGCTGTGGAAAACTTCGCCGATGCCAAAGAGCAGGTTGTTGAAAATAGCCATGATCGCCGCGGGCATCAGCATATCGATCAGCATGGGTTTTTCGGCTACCAACCCGGAATATACCTGCTCCAGATCGATTGACAAGATCACTGCCACACCCACTACCACGATACCGACGATGATGATCAGCGATTGAATATAATCGGTGCCGATCACGGCATACAATCCGCCGAAGATGGTATAAACTACGCACACAAAAAGGATGATGGTCATACCCGTCTGGTAGGGAATTCCGGCAAGGGCATTCATCAAAATTCCACCGGCCATACCCATGCTGATGAGCCATGTAAATCCGTAAAAAATGGAGATCGTGAGAAAGACGTACCAAGCAAAATTGCCGTAACGAAGCCTGAAAAAATCACCGCTGGTGTATCCTTTTGGCATTAGTTGTTTGATGCGTTTGGCGAGAGGAGCAAAAAGAAACAGCCCAAACGCTGCCGTCGAATAAGCGATCATGCCCCAAAGCCCCAGTTGCAGGGCGAACTGCGGAGCGACCATCGTCGTGTTTGAGGTGATCCAGGTGGCCATAGCAGTTGCGGTACCCAAAGCCAGTCCGACGTTTCGTCCGGCCAGCATAAATCCGTCCATGTTTTTGGCCTTTCTGCCCCAGTACATTCCCAGGCCGATCCACAGTAAACTCAGCAAGATCAGCAATAGCCAGCCAGTCGAAGGGGAAAGTATTTCTGATTGGTGTTCCATGATGGATTCAGTTTTTGCCGGAAGCTGAACGGCTGCCTCGAACGACAATTCCTACCGTTGCTAAAAAAACAACAGCGCCCATGGCAAAAAGCCCATAAGCCAGTTGCAGGGGATGGTGTTTTATCGTCACAAGGAGTGGTTCCGACCATTCGCTCCGGAAGTTGCTATCTTCCAACGAAACACTTATCCGATAATAATAATCGCCATTTTTCAAACCAGAAATAAAAGTGGCGAAATCGGGGCCGGTGTACAGCGAAATGGCATTGTCAAAGTTTTTATTATCAGCCTGTTGCAGTTCAAAATGATATGCTTTGCCAGAGATTTCCCCATCCCATTGCCAGGTCAGTTTGAAATACCCGGAGGCGCTTACTTCGCCGGAGGCATTGTCAAAACGGGGCGCCTCGGGAGTCATGCTCCAGGTTTTCAAAAAAACAAAGACCAGTAAAATGGAAATGAATGTCCGGAGGCAATTCATAGTTTTGAAAATTTAAGCGCCGGTAATTTTATGCACTTTACGAGCTGCCATTCTCATTTTCTTTTTGGTTTTTGTAAATGGCTTTCAGCATTTCTTTTCTTCGGACAACTGATGGCTTGGTAAATTCTTTCCGGCGCCGCAACTCTTTTTTCAGTTGTGTATCTCTGTGCTTTCGCCGATAACGTCTGATCGCTTTTTCAATATTTTCACCTTCCTTTCTTTCAATAATCAACATTCAATTAACTTTTATGGTGTTTTTATCCGCCCAACCGCTTTGGTTTTCAACCGGTTACGATCAGGCGAACTGTTGTAAATTCAATAAATAATTTTGGCAGGTTGTAATGGCCTGCGCTCTTTTCTTCAGTTTAAACCGCCATTGTAAACAAAAAATAGTTTCTATGCAAACCAATTGATGGTTTTTTTGAAAATAAGGCTTTCGCAGTTACAATGACTAATGGTAAAATAAATGGAATTTTATAGGGAAAAGCGCTTCCGTTTTTCAACTGACATAAGCGCTTATCAAAAAGCAATTGCATTCAACCAGTGGAGAAAACCGGTTGAATGCAAGCTGAAACCGCAACCACTCATTGCTATAAACGGTAAGTGGCAACGAACCGGGAATTAATTTTTCAGGAAGATGACTTCGGCGCGGAGCTGGTATTTTTTCACAATATCATCGGCAAATGATTTGTGGCCTCTGGGAGCGAGCAGGAATAGTTTGCCGCCCTTCATGTCGGCGAGTGTGCTGAGCAATTCCCACTTCGACACTTTTCGCTGTAAATTGTCTGTTTTCGTAGCAATTTCAACATAACTCTTGTGACCAGATTGTAGTCCTGAAATGTCTGGCACAAATGGCTTGCCTTCTTTTTTAGGAATATACTGGGTAGGTGTCGGATAGCCTTCATGGTTAGCTTTGATCTTTTTGAAACCAGAAGTTTCAGCCCAATTAATGGCTTTTTCAATTAAATTACTTTTATTCATAACATAGAAATTTTGGATACGTTGACTTAATGACTTTCATAAATTCTTTTGAGGAAAGAGAACTTACCAAAACGATGGTTTGCCTGCGAATGATCCTTGTGATTTTTTGGAACATCCCCGGATAATGGTCGGGCAGAAAGTCTTTAAATCTGGAAAATATTTGATCGTCATGTAATTTATTAACAACAGGAGTACTGGAATAGTTTCATTAGAAACAATATTTGACATAGAAAAAAACACTATATTCCAACTTTCAGACACGAACCGGCGCAATATTCTAACGTGAGTTATGGATTAGGTCAAATATAAAAATTCAGATTTCAGAGCCTGTGCGACCCCGCTGGGGTCGATCCTTCTTTTAAAATAAAAAAACTAACGTACTTTGACCGCGCTGCGGTCACGGTATAAGGCATTTGCTTCCTGACCGCAGCGCAGTCAAAGTACGTTAGAAATAACAATCAAAGAAAAATACGATCCCGCTTTAGCCAAATGCTGATATTTTTTGACTAAAGCGGGATTGTCATGAATAACCATGTGGGATACGGAGGACAGCCATAAAAAAATCACAGGTGGCAACAAATGGTTAAATCCATTTTATCTTTGTATTGCTTGCCATTTTACCCGATCTCAGGCATGTAGGTTAAGGTTTTTCAAATCCACAACTCCACGCTATTTAACGGCATGATAGTTTGGTATAAATTATGAAAATCTAAAACGGGATTTTGGAAATGACAAACTTCAAACTCAAATCTCCGTTACAAATCAAAATTTTAAAAACATATAAATATCAACCCAATGAAACTTTACCCGATAGCGCTGATCCTGCTTGTATTTTCCCCGTTGAACGGATGTTTGGAAATGGAGAATCTTACTTTGACATTGTTGGAAAGACAAGTGTTGGCGGCTGTTCCGGCTGCTTCGGGGATCGAACGAATCGATGACCAGTATTATGCGGTGGGCGATAATATCCCCTGGTTGTATTTACTGAACGAACGATTCGAGTTGGTGGAAAAATTCCACATCTCTCCGAATAATCCAGTCTCCGATGATATCCTGTCGAAAGACGTAAAACCCGATTTTGAGGCCATTACCCAAGCGAGGTACGACAACAAAAATGAACTCTGGGTGTTCGGTTCAGGCTCGAAATCTCCAAGCCGCGACATCCTTTCGCGTTTCGATCTTCAAAACAAAAAATTCATCAAAACCCACGGGTTGACCGAATTTTATGAAACGATCATCGCATCCTGCAATCTCGGCGATGGCAACCTCAATATTGAAGCGGCAGCCGTGATCGGAGAAAACCTGTATTTGTTCAACAGAGGGGTCAACCTCGTTTTGCAATATCCGCTGAAAACCATCACCGGCTACATCGATGGAAATGGCGCTTGCCCGAAACCAATCGCTTATCACATCAAGCTGCCCGAAACCGAAAAGGTTCAGATCGGTTTTTCGGGAGCATCTGCCAGTGCCGATAAAAAACACCTGATATTTACCGCATCCGCAGAAGATACCAGCAATTGGATCGACGACGGCGAGATACTCGGCAGCTACGTCGGTGTGATCAGCCTGAAAGACCTGAAAGACCAATACCAGCCGGTTTGCCTGCCCATAGAAAAAAACGGCGAGATCCTTTCCGTAAAAGTGGAGTCCGTCACGGTCATTGCTCAAAATAAAAAGGAGATTAGGTTGTTGTTAGTATCAGACAGCGACGGCGGGGATTCCGAAAGGTTCACCGTAAAGCTCAATTGAGAAACGCTGTATTTCTATAGTAATAACTTTACTCAACATTCGTCATCCCTAGCTTTTATTTGACACAGAAGGACGTAGAATTATTATGATAAAACGCTGTTTTTATATTTACCAAAAGATTAACAATCGCATAAGAATTCATAATAAATCAGCGTCTTTCTGCGTCGAGTTTTGAAAAAAATAATGTATTCAAGGACTAGGAATGGCTCATATTTTTGTTTGTCAGGCTTATCCTTGAGATCATCAACCTAAGGGTGGATAAAAAATCGTGTACAAAATCGTATTTTTTTATAGTTGCAATTTGCATTGTAAAAAGACCATTGTAGTTTGTGAAAATATCGTCTTAGATATACTTTTAATCAATTTTCAACCATGAAAGAGTTAAAAACAAAAATCAACGATGCCAACGTAAAGGATTTTCTCATGAGTGTCGAAGACGAAAAGCGAAAGGAAGATTCCCTGAAGACGCTGGAAATGATGAAAAAGATCACCAAAGAAGAACCCAAAATGTGGGGCGCCAGCATAGTGGGCTTTGGGACGTATCACTACAAATACGCCAGCGGTCGCGAGGGAGATTGGTTTATCACAGGCTTTTCACCTCGAAAGCTGAGCCTTACGATTTACATCATGGGAGGTTTTCAAAATTACGATGAACTGCTGGGCAAACTTGGAAAATTCAAAACCGGAAAATCCTGCCTGTACATCAAAAAACTGGAAGATGTGGATACCCAAATCCTCGAAAAACTCATCGCTGAATCTTACCGGCACTTTTTAGATGGCAGACTTTAGATATTAGACATCAGATCGAATCCCGCTGGTTTAGCGGGAGTAGATACCGACAAACGTGTGACCCCGACACACCTATGCGACGCGTCGGGGTTAGTCGGGACATTAGACATTAGGATTATATGGGCGCACTCACGTTGATTTACAAAAAAAACGCCCCTGGATATTTACGTTCCAGAGGCGTTTTTTTTTTTATACAGGAAATACGCTATCAAACGAAGCGTCGCTACTTGCTCGCTTTTCCGTATTCGACGCCATAAAGGATTTCCTTAACATTATCCCGGCTCGGCTGGATAATTTCGCCATCAATTTTAAGGCTCGATTTTGCCTCGATAAGGTAGGGCACTTCGGCTTCTTTCATTTTAAACCCTTTGATCACTATATCGCCGGGGCCGAATTCGGATTTTTTCTGGAAAGCTGTAATGCCCACCCGACAATTTTCGATTTCTGCATTTTCGACGGTGAGTAACGATTTATCCTTGCTGGTGAGCGCAATTTCTGCATTGAAAATTTGTACGTTTTTGACAGTCATGCGGCTGTTTTCGCCAGCGCTCAAGCCTTTATCGCCAACCTTGTCGATGATAATATCATTGAGAAACATATCGGTTCCGGAGACATCCATAGCGTCGTTTCCGATGTTCACAAAAGTCGTTTTATTGATCGTTCCTTTACAAAAGTCACAATCGAAGGCATCGGCGGAGGTATTGCGGAAAACGGTGTATTCCATTTCAAATTCAGCGCGGATAATGTTCAGGCAATCATCTCCCACGCGACTGGAACTAAAGATACAATGAGAAATATCAGCGGGAGATTCGTACATCGTAAGCGAGCCGGACACCGACCAGCCCGGATTGGCAGGAGGCGCGAGGTTGTCAAAAGTAGTGTAACGGAGCATGGAAAGTTTCCCCGCGTTCATAATAAAAATGCCCTTTCCGGTAGAATCGGAGGAATAAAAAACAATGGGTTGTTCTTCCGTACCCAGACAATTGAACGGTGATTTTGAGATGATCTGGCCATCGCCGATAATATCTATTTTTGCTCCCGGATTGAACACGAGTTCTTTGCCGGAAGGAATGATCAGCTCCCTGTCGATCGTCCATTTCCCTGCGGGAACGCGCAAAATATTGTTTCCCGGTTCTTCTTTGATAAAATCAAAAGACTGATAGTTGGCTGCGCGGTTTACGGGGTTTTGTGCAAAAGCGCCGCGGTTTTCGTAGCTCCAGGGGAAGATCAGTACTTTCCTCCGCTCGTTTTCAAGTCCCAGTATGTTGTAAGTCAATTCCAATTCATTCAGCATCGAATCCGCCCATACAAAATTGTTGGGGAATTTGAACGTAGTGAGTTTCACTTCATCAGCCGGGGTTTTCCAGTTGGATTTGAGGATCGTCTGTTCCGCAGGAAGGAAAAACACGGTATCCGCCCAACTCGCAAATGCAACTTCCACTGGAAGGTCTTGCAGGTTTTTTAGGTAAATTTTTAATTCCTGCTCATCTTTTTTATACAAATAAGCGCTCACTTCCGGAAGGTCGGAGTAGAGCTTTTTGCGGATATAGTTTTGATTTTCAAGAAGGATACTCTCCGGCGATTTGTAGAAAGGGTTTTCGCGGTAAACCTTTTTCATTAAAGCGTTCATCCGGGGTTTTATCTTTTCAAACAGGTTTTTCAAAAACTCTTCTTTGGAAATTATGCCGGCTTCTTTGATGTAATGTTGCTGGAAAGTGTAATTGTCGTAGATCAGCCGCACCAAGGTATCCGCTTCGGTGATCTCGTGAAATTTTGAAGCAGGAGTCGGTTTTTCGAGAAACAGCGCCATGGTCGTTTCCGTCTCTTTCCGCAGGTATTCCCACTCGCGGCCAATGGGTTCCGCAAGACCGGTGACGGGGTTGAAATACAAGCGGAGGTTGGTAAACGAAATAGCGTGTTTATCCCGCATCAGGTCGGTGATAGCATAAAGTTTCGCCATTTTTTCCAGGTCAAAAAACTGATCTACCTGAAGATCGCCGGCAACCAAAGCCTGCCACAATTGCCTGAAACGGATCACTTTTTCTTTCGCAGCCGGGTCTTCCAGCATTTTGTTTTCGCCGTAGATATTGATCTCCGGATATCCAATCTTAAAGATGATACCCTCGCGCATGGCGTTGTTTTCGAGCAGGTATTTGTCAAACCTTTCCTCCATGTAATACAGGCCGATCGGTTTTCCGTTGATGTTGACATCCACAAAATCCTGACGCAGGCCGACCAAACCTCTTTCTTTGCAAATCTCGGTAGCAACCCAGTCGGTCAGATACCCCCTGGCTCGCGGAAACATCAGCGTGAAACGTTTCAAACCGTTGATCGTACGGTCGCCCTTTACTCTCACTTCATACGACCACTTGGTAGGGTGGCGGAGGTGATCGAGCATCAAGCCTGAGAGGTTGAGTTTTACATCGTACTCTTCGCCGTTTACGGTGATCTTTGCGGGAAACTCTTCGGATTTGATCTCCTCGTCGATGATGCCTTTTTCAAATGCCTGCTCCCGGAGGTATTGGATGCGCATGGAATGTTTGAATTTCATTTCGATATCAAACCGGTCAATTTCGGATGATGTACCGGTGACAAAGTTGGGAATGAAAGCAAAGTCAAGCTCCTTTACCGCGATCAGGAAATTTTTGAGGTTGGGCGTTTGTCCTCTTTTTTGCAAAAAGGCGCCGTAGCTGATCGCTGCCAAAAACATGACGCTGAAAACCATGATGCCGGCCAGCACCACCAAAGTTTTTATAATACCACGACGACTACCCAATAAATTTTTGGATTTTTGAAATGCTGATACCGAATTGGAAGAACCTTTTATGTTCATAATGATCTACAATTAATATTCATATTTTGAATAAATCATAAGCAACAAAGCGCTTTAACGCCTTTATTAAAAAATCTGGTAAAAATATAATGGTGGAACTTTAAACACGGGGTGCCGGGACAGTAATGCAAATAACAGCATTTTGTGTCAAATCCCCACTATCAGAAGGCCATTTTTTCTTGTTATTCAACCTTCTTTTGCGCTTCACCACTTTTTTTATGGTCAGAAATTATACGTGGCGGATATGTATTTTGATTCAAAAAGAATGGTCAAAATCAAGAATACGGCTATGCCAAAACCTTAATCATAAACTTTCAAAATCCATATTTTCTCCAAATCTTCTCCGTTTATTTTCAAATCAAACCTCAGTAACAATCCAACTCATCGAGGCCATTCACGTATTTTGAATTTTT
>CAZKDA010000088.1:0-18242 GCA_964551455.1 uncultured Saprospiraceae bacterium | reverse complement strand
AGCAAGAACCCCGAATCATTACCTCATCTGTAGGTAACACCCGAAATCCTGCTATTTTTTTGTCGTATCCTATTATTAAAAAATACGCACTGTTATTCAGTTTTTCCGCCTCCATCACACCCCCATTTCTAACCCCTCCTTAAAAGGCGACTGCAAAGGTAAGGGATTGGGGAAACCTACACAACATTTTTTGTGGATTTTTTTAAATATTTTACAGCCCTTTAAAACAGTAGTTTTGACCGGGTTTTCCAGCGCCCCAATTGTCCTTTTCAAAGCGGGCACAAAGCTAATGTCCTGATTGGTGAATTCCAAAAGCTTTGTAAATTAAAACAGAAAAATGTTTTTAATGACAAAGGGTTGATTTATATACTGGCTGGCCTGTGAAAAGGAATTTTAAAAAGTTATTTTTGTAGCCAAAAGAAATCAGTACACCAAATTAAAAATTCAGAAAATGGAAATCACCAGCAAACAGATCAAAAAGCATAATTTCAGTGCAGGGCCGGCAATTCTGCCGCAATCTGTCATCAATCAGGCCGCCGATGCCATCCGGAATTTTAACGGAACGGGCTTGTCGATCCTTGAAATCTCTCACCGCAGCCCTGAATTTATTGAGGTATTGAACGAATCCAATCACTTGATCAGGAAGCTATTGAAACTGCCGGAAGACTTTGAAATCCTCTTTCTGTCGGGAGGAGCAAGTTCGCAGTTTTTTATGACGGCGATGAATTTGCTGGACAATGACGCCAAAGCCTGTTACGTCGATACAGGTACCTGGGCTTCCAAAGCCATTAAGGAAGCCAAACTTTTTGGACATGTCGATGTGCTTGCTTCTTCAAAAGATCGCAATTACAGCTACATTCCCAAGGGATACAAAGTGCCTGAAGACGCCGTTTATTTACACCTGACCAGCAACAACACCATCTTCGGTACTGAATACCACTGGTGGCCGGAAACAAATGTCCCCATTGTTTGTGATATGTCATCAGATATTTTCAGCCGTCCCATTGATGTTGAAAAATACGGATTGATCTACGCAGGAGCGCAAAAAAACCTGGGACCTGCGGGAACGACCCTTGTACTGCTTAGAAAAGACATAGCAGGTAAAGTCAACAGAAGCATTCCGACCATGCTCCAATATAAAACCCACATTGATAACCAATCGCTTTTCAACACACCTCCGGTGTATGCTATATATGTATGTATGCTCACACTGAAATGGCTGGATGAGCTTGGTGGGCTGGAAGCAATGGAAAGGATGAATAAAGAAAAAGCGGCATTGCTGTATCGGGAGATTGACAACAGCCCGTGCTTTGAAGGTACGGCTGCCAAAGAAGATCGTTCGCTGATGAATGTTACTTTTGTGGCAAATAACCCGGAGATGGAAAGCGCTTTTTTAAAAATGTGTAATGAAAATGGTTGTGTGGGACTAAAAGGTCACCGCTCTGTGGGTGGTTTCCGGGCGTCGATTTACAACGCCATGCCCATCGAAAGCGTCCAGAAGCTGGTGGAAGTCATGCAACGATTTGCTGAAAAATATGGATAATGCAGAACCAATGGCCAGAAAACAAATTGAGCATACTTATATCGAGATCAAAGGCAAAAAAGTACCCGTGAGGATTTACAATGAATTGCGTTACAATGCCAGAGCTTCGATCGGGAAAAAGTCTGTCATATTTCGTTTTCCTTTGATGATGACCGAGGGGCAGCGCAAAAAACAATTGGAAAATTTTTATACCTGGGCTAAAGACCAGTTTGATCGGGACGAACGTTTGGGCGCCAGATTTTTTGGTAAGGATTACGAAAAGTCTGATAAACTGATCGTAGGCAATCGCACTTACCGGATCGTGATCGAACAAACAAACAATCAATATCACACCGCCGAATTGAACAATGGCATCATCAGGGTGCGGGTAGTTGAGGGATCTTCTGAACTGAATGTCCGAAAAAGCACCAAGTTGTTGTTGAGCAGGATCATTGCCCATGATTTTTTGCCGGAGGTGAAGAATAGGGTCTATGAACTCAACCAACGCCATTTTCAAGCCGAGATCAAAAATATCCGTTTGAAATACAACCGCTCAAACTGGGGTAGTTGCTCCAGCAAAGGGAATATCAATCTTTCTACCCGCCTGCTCTTCGCTCCGCAGGAAGTGATCGATTATGTGATCATCCATGAATTGACCCATACTGTTGAGATGAATCATTCCGACCGTTTTTGGAGTATTGTCGAAAATGTGATGCCTGATTTCAGGGAAAAAGAACATTGGTTGAAAATCAATGGGCATTTGTGCGATTTTTAAGTACGAAATTTTTGGATAAAAAAAGCCGAAGATCAATGTTCGATCTTCGGCTTTTTTATTTTTTCGCAAAACAGACAAATCACTCCTGCACTACCTCAAAATCAACTTCACAGGTCACTTCTTTATGCAGGTTTAAAATTGCTTTGTAATCGCCCAGGTTTTTCACTTCTTCGGGAAGTTCAATCGTCCGGCGTTCTACTTCTACACCAAACTGATCTTTTAAAGCTGCGACGATCTGTACGCTGGTGACTGAACCGAATATCTTTCCGCTGGTACCGGCTTTGGCGCCGATCTTCAACACTTTATCTTTCAGCTTGTCAGCGATCTCTCGATAAAAGCCGATCATTTTGGCCTGGCGGGTATCTTCCTGCCGGACGAGGTCGGCGAGTCTTTTGCGATTGGTGGTATTGGCGATGATCGCCATATTTTGCGGGATCAGATAGTTGCGGGCATAGCCGTCTTTTACAGCAACGATCTCATGCTTTCCGCCAACTTTATCAATATCTTTTAACAATATGATTTCCATTTTCTAAAATTTAATTTGGTGAATCACTGATAAATGAAAGGGATATTTACCCACTTCGGTCAGTGCTTAAAACTATTTTAAAAGGTCGGTAACGTAAGGCATCAGCGCCAGGTGGCGGGCACGTTTGACGGCAGTTGCTACTTTTCTTTGATATTTCAAAGAATTCCCCGTGATGCGTCGCGGCAGCAGTTTTCCCTGCTCATTGACAAATTGAAGGAGAAAATCCGGGTCTTTGTAATCAATGTATTTGATCCCGAACCGGCGAAAGCGGCAATATTTTTTATTGCTTTGCCCGATGGTCGGATTGCTGAGAAATTTTATATCGTCTCTTGAAGCCATGATCTTTTTTTTAAAATTTTAATGGATTAAAGGGTTTATTCTTCTTCGCTGCTTATTTCGTCGGTTGCAGTTGTGCTTTCCGGTTTCGCCACTTTTTCCTCCTCGGCAACATCCTCTACCACTTTTTCCTCAACAGCAACATCTTCCACTTCTTTTTCCTCCACCGCAACATCCTCAACGAGAGGAACAACAGGAGCAATAGGTGCCGGTGTCTTTTTTTCAGGAGCGACAGATCTCTCAGAGGCCGCAGTGGCTGCAACGGGAGCGCCTTCGGCTTCGGCGGAAGGTTTTTGCTTTTTAGCTTTTCCGATCAAACCGTTTCGTTTGTCTTCGTTGTACTTGACGCCGTATTTGTCCAGTTTGACGGTAAGAAATCTCAGGATGCGTTCATCCCGCCGAAAGGTCAGTTCGAGTTCGTCGATCAAATCGCCGGTCGGAGTTTCAAACTCGATGCAGTAATAAATTCCGGAGCTGCGTTTGTTGATCGGGTATGCCAGTTGGTGCAACCCCATCTCATCAAAATGCACGATCTTGCAACCTGCCTTCTCCAGGTGCTCAGAATATTTTTGCGCTGTCGCTTTAATTTCATCGCCCGACAGCACTGGATCTACGATGAAAGTTACTTCATAATTTCGCATTTAAAAGAAGTATTTTTAGGTTTGAAAATTAAAAAACGGCTGCAAATATAGAAAAACTCTCCGGCATTTCCAACCAATCAATTGTGATTGAAATACTTTTTATTTATAGCTTGTGTGGGGCTAATCCGAAGCCCTGGATAACAATGCGCTGCGCTTTAAGCATAATTTGATGGACCGGCAAATGACCAGGCAGTACAAGTTGGTTTTTGATCTTTAAAAAAATATGAACCGAAACCGGAAAGCAAACACACCAAATAAGTGTACTTTTGAATCTGTGGCTGTATTTTAGGGAACTTCTAAAAATTGCCTCATCTCCCGATTTGTCGGGATTTGCAATCTCAATCTAATGGAAAAACGTTTCTAATTGTTGATAATCAATCTCTTGCGATCTTTGCGAAAAACCTTCGCGATCTTTGCGGTTAAGATTTTTGAATTTTTAGAAGTCCCCTTTAATCTAAAACCAATGCAAATGAAAAATTTGGGATTTTTATTGCTGATCTGCATGCTGGCATCATGCGGCGGCAGCTCTGACCAGGGATCTTATCAACCTGCCTACGAGGAAAAACGATCGTACAAGGAAAGCAGTCAACCGGGTAATGACGAACAGTCTGTGGAAAGAAAGATCATCAAAACTGCCGAGATCAGATTCCAGGTCAAAGACCTGAGCGCAAGTACGGAGAATATCACAGCAATTACCGAGCGATTTTCCGGGTTCGTATCCAATTTGTACCAGGCAAATTCCAATTACGAATTGAGCAACAACCTGACAATAAGAGTACCCGCCGAAAAGCTGGATGAATTCATGGTTGAAATAGAAAAGGAATCCATTTTCACCAATTACAAGCGGATCAGCTCGCAGGATGTAACCGAAGAATACGTTGACATCACGACAAGGCTGGAAACGAAAAAAGAAGTCAGAGACCGATATATCGACATACTCCGCAACAAAGCCAAAACTGTCCAGGATATTTTAGATGCCGAAGAAAAGATCAGGGTGATCCAGGAAGAGATCGAATCCATCGAAGGCCGCATAAAATATCTCAACAACCAGGCTGACCTGAGCACCGTCGTGGTTGATCTCTACCAGGAGGTCGAATATGTAAAGGCCCCGGACATTTACAAAAAGTCTTTTTTAACAAAATTAAAAGAAGGGCTTTCAAACGGCTGGGACCTCGTGCTCGACATTATTGTAGGTTTGGTCACTATCTGGCCGGTGATTTTGATCATTGTATTGTTCATACTTTTCAGGAAAAAGATACGCAACCCTTTTAAAAGGAAAAATGTATGATGCGTTGTAAATAATAAAAGCCAGGCCTGCATTTGACAAAACCGGAAATCGCCATGAAAATGGACAGCACGAAATATCTAAACAGGATCAACTATTCACAGGAAGTTAACCCTGATCTTGAAACCCTCTGCAAATTGCAGAAAGCCCATCTATTGAATGTGCCGTTTGAGAACCTGGATATTCACTACGGCATCCCGATTGAACTGGACACCGACAGGATTTTTGAAAAGGTTGTCAACAATTTTCGCGGCGGCTTTTGCTATGAACTGAATGGCTTATTCTTCGAATTGCTGGTTTCGCTTGGATTTGATGCTAAGAGAATTTCAGCGCGGGTTTTCGATAAGGAAAAGGGCTTCGGGCAGGAGTTTGACCACCTCGCTGTCATTGTAAACCTGAATGGCGTTGAGTATCTGGCGGATGTCGGTTTTGGAGAATTTACCTTTGCTCCGCTGGAGTTCAGTTTGCACAAAACCCAAACAGATCCGCGGGGTAGCTTTGTGATCGACCGACACGATGAGGAGTATTTTTGCGTCAGCAAAATTGTGGACGGGGAAGTCATCCCGGAGTACATTTTCAAAGATGCGGAGCGGGCATTCGAAGATTACAAAGAAATGTGCCGCTACCACCAAACCAGCAGCGATTCGCCTTTCACACAAAAAAGGCTGATCTCGCTCCCCAGCGAACATGGCCGGACGACCATCAGCGGCGATATGCTCAGGATCCTGACTAATGGCCAGACAACGGAAATTGCCTTGAAAGACGATATGGATTTTGAAAATGCGCTCCTGAAATATTTCAGGATCAAAGTTGAGATTAAGTGATGTTAGATGTCAGACGATAAAACCTGTCTCGCATGGCTTAAAAAGTTATGGTGCAAAAAAAGAGAGCGTAAACCTAACTGCTTTAACGGTTTTTGATTATTTTCCTTCCTTGATCCCGACACCCTGTGTGGGGATCAAAAAACTACTGTTTTTAATGATTAAACAGAGAAAACCTCAAGCCGCCACAATTACACGATAACTTTTATGGATCACATTTATGTTTTCATTACGCTTTTTGTAACGCTGCTTTTATTCGTTTGGGGAAAGTTTCGCCACGATTTTGTGGCGCTTTTCGCGCTTTTTGTGCTCGTGATATTGGGCATTGTACCAGCGGAGGTATCATTTTCGGGGTTTGGGCACCCGGCAGTAATTACGGTTGCCGCAGTGCTGATCATTGGAAAAGGCCTCGAAAATTCAGGATTGATGAGTGTATTGGGGAAGTGGGTTTCAAAAGTCGGCAACAACATTATTCTCCAGGTACTAACACTTTCCCTCCTTGTTGCCATAGCATCTGCGTTTATGAACAACATCGGAGCGCTGGCTATCGTAATGCCCGTAGCGTTGAATATTGCTAAAAAGAGCGGTCACTCTCCTTCTTATCTGCTGATGCCCATATCTTTCGCGTCGCTATTGGGAGGCATGACCACGCTGATCGGCACACCACCAAACATCATAATCGCTACCCTGCGGGCTAAAGAAACGGGCGAACCATTTGGCATGTTTGCCTTTACACCGGTGGGCGTAGTAGTGACCATTGCAGGGATTTTTTATATCGCATTTTTAGGATGGCGTTTATTACCCAAACGCACTTCCCCACAGTCGAAAGAAGAATTGTTCGATATTGGCAATTATATTACAGAGGTGAAGGTGAACAAGCGTTCCAAAGCGAATAATATCACTATCAGGGCATTGGACAAACTCTCAAAGGCTGATGTCCAAATACTTGGATTGGTACGGAATAATAAACGCCTCCATGCACCTGATGCTGATGAAGAGTTGTTCGAGAACGATATTCTTATCATCGAATGCGATACCGAAGACCTGGATACTTTTATCGATGACACGGGGTTGGAGCTTTTGGGAAATAAAAAGCTATGGACGGATGCGATCGGTTCCAAAGAAATTGTCATTGTGGAGGTGGTCGTCATGGCCGACTCTCCACTTATCGGCCAAACTGCCATCGGGCTGAGGATGCGAAACAGCTACGGTGTCAACCTGCTGGCTGTATCGCGTAAAGACAGGAAAATCCATAAAAGACTTGGCCACGTTGTATTTCGGATAGGCGATGTACTCATGTTGCAGGGGCGTTCTCAAAACATTGGTCAATCCATCAGTTCAATGGGTTGTCTTCCGCTGGTGCAGCGAGGCCTGCGGATCGGCTTTGAAAAAAAGATGGTTTTGACACTTTCCATTTTTTTGATCGCAATAGCGATAGTTGTTTCGCGGATACTTCCTGTCCACGTTGCATTTTCGATGGCTGCCGGCATGATAGTCCTGTCCGGTACGCTTCCAATAAAAGAAATGTATGAAAGCATCGACTGGCCTGTCATTGTACTGTTGGGTGCGATGTTGCCGGTAGGCGAAGCTCTTGAAACTTCGGGAGGCGCAACACTAATTGCCAGTCAGATTTTAGAAATTGCCAATACCATACCTGCATGGGCAACGCTGAGCATCCTGCTGGCAGTGACTATGCTGTTGTCTGACATAATCAACAATGCTGCTACTGTGGTGCTAATGGCGCCTATTGGTATCAGTATTGCCAATGGTTTGGGGTTGTCGGTCGATCCGTTTCTAATGGCCATAGCTATCGGAGGTTCGACAGCTTTTCTGACCCCGATCGGCCACCAATCGAACATCCTGGTGATGGGGCCGGGAGGATACCGGTTTGGCGATTATTTCCGGATGGGGTTGCCTTTAAGTATCCTGATCCTGCTCATTACCGTTCCGTTGATCTTGTATTTTTGGCCTTTTTGAGATTCAATTTTATTCAGACCAAAATTTAAACAATTGGATTGTGGAAGGTAAAGCATGCTTTTAGCCCGCCCGCCAGAGTTATTCAGGCTGATCCGTAGAAACCTGTTGGTTTTTAGAAATCTTTTGATAAGCCTTTTCAACAACTACCTCCAATAATTTATCTTCAGTAATTAGTTGAGTAGAAGGGAACAATGATTCTTCTTTATCCTTGTTTCGTATTATATCTCTTTCATAATACATCGTGACTGATTCAGCCGGGCCGGGTGAAAAAACGAACATAAAATCGGTCATCTTAGCTAAATTGGATACACTTTCAAGAATGACGTCATATCGTTGATTTTCATTGATCAATAATGCCGTGCCTCTATGAGTTAAGCCTCCGGGCAGTTCGAATTCCAGTTCATAAGCATCCAAATGAGTCCAGGGGTATTTTTCTTTTATTTTATAACCTAACGATTTTATATAGTTAAAAAACAAAGCGCCTTTTTCATTAAATTCAAGAGCGCTGAATTTTGATGTGGTTATATCGTAAATTTTATTTTTTAATTCTTTCCCTTTTAGCTCCTTTTCATCCATAAGGGAATTGGAAATATCACGCAGGATTGCGTCCAGTATATTGGGAATATTACCATTGAGTGAAAACACGTTGGGCTGGTGAATGTCATAAGAGCTTAAAATAGTCAACTGCTCCTTTTTAAAATCAGGGTTTAATCCGGAAACAACATTTACTACCTCCTCCAATACTTCCTTCATGGTCCCGTTTGCATCAACGACGACGATATTTTCGTTTCTTGTCCTTCTTAAAAATTCAATGGCCTCCAGGTATTTTTCTCTCGTTTCTGATAAATTTACTTCAAACAGTTCTTCCGGCTTATCCCTGATCTTCATTCTTTCAGAGCATACTTTGTTGCTGACATTCATAAAAATTGTGAGGTCAGGTTTTCTGGCGCTGCTGTTTAAATTCATTACATGCTCAAAAGAAAATCGCTCATTCGATTGGTAAACAAGAGAAGACAAATAATACCGGTCGCAAATAAGTATTCGGTCTTCATCTTTAGAAAGCCATTCGTTGATCTCCCGGTCGCAATGATCGAGGCGGTTTGCCGCAAATGCAAGCATCAGGGTTTCATGGGAAAAGTTCCTTAACTTTTTTTCCAGGATTTGCCTGATGAACAGGCCGCCACAGGAGGGATCGTGTGGTTCGAATGTCAGCTTGACTTTCTTTTTAAAAGCATCCTGCATGAAATACGCAAGCTGTCTTGCAATACTCGATTTGCCCGATCCGTCCAATCCTTCAATTGCAATAAAAAGAGGCCCCTTATTCATGTGGTAAAAAGATAATTGTAAAATATTGTAAACTGGATTGACTCATGCCAAACGATTGGTCAAATATAGCGATTAATGAGAAAACAGGCCTTGATTTGAGTTTCCTTGTGTTTTAAGTTTTATGACTATCAAGCCATTTCCGAAAGCTCCAGCCAGCGCATTTCCTTGTCTTCGAGTTCGCGATTTATTTTACCTAGTTCGTTGGAGAGTTGTTGGATTTCAACGGCAGGTAGGTTAGGGTCGTTGAATTTTTCCATGATCGCAGATTTCCGCGATTCACATTGTTCGATCTCTTTTTCCAGCCTCATGAATTCCTTTCGTTCGAGGTAGGTTAGTTTCGGGCGGTCTTCGTCCGGGCGGTTCTTTTGTTTTTTTTCTTTCGCGGTATTGTTGTTTTCGGCTTTAATGGAAACCTGGTTTTTCAACTGCTCGCGGTATTCGGTGTAATTTCCGTTGTGATCGTTGACAATTCCGTTTCCTTCAAAAACAAAAAGGTGATCCACGAGTTTGTCCATAAAATAACGGTCGTGGCTGACGATGACCACGCATCCCGGAAACTGCAACAGGAAATTTTCCAGCACATTCAGGGTGACAATGTCCAGATCGTTGGTAGGTTCATCGAGTATCAGGAAATTGGGATTTTCCATGAGTACGGTGAGCAGGTACAACCTTCTTCGCTCTCCGCCGCTCAACTGGCTCACGAAAACCTGTTGCTGGCTTTTGCTGAACATAAACCGGTCAAGCAACTGGCTGGCACTGAGTTTTTGGCCCTTTTCCAGGGGAATATATTCGGCAATGTCCGTGATGACGTCGATGACCCTTTTGTCCTGAGCGAGCTGAATACCATCCTGCGAGTAATAGCCGAATTTTACCGTGCCGCCCACCACGACGGTCCCGCTGTCCGGTCGCATTTGTTTGGTGATCAATTTCAGAAAAGTAGTTTTTCCGGTTCCATTCTTCCCGACGATTCCGACGCGTTCATTTTTCTTGAATTTGTAGTGGAAATTTTCAACGATCTTCAGCTCGCCGAAACTTTTGCTGATGTAGTTCAATTCAACGATCTTGCTACCGAGGCGTTCGCCTTTGATCTCGATCTGAATTTCCTGCGGCGCTATCTTTTGGGTAGCTTTTTTCCGGATGTCATCAAAAGCATCGACCCTGGACTTGGCTTTGGTGCCGCGGGCTTTGGGCATTCGGCGTATCCATTCCAGCTCTTTTTTCATGAGCTTGGTGGCCTTTTCTTTTTCGATAGTTTCGTTTTCGAGGCGGGAGAGTTTTTTGGTCAGAAAATCCGAATAGTTTCCGGAGTATTTGTACAAGTTCCCTCGGTCGAGTTCTACGATCTGGTCACAAACCCTTTCGAGAAAATAGCGGTCGTGTGTCACCATGAACAGGGTCAGGCTGGGGTTTTGGAGATAACTTTCGAGCCATTCGATCATATCCAGATCGAGGTGGTTGGTCGGTTCATCGAGGATGATGAAATCGGGTTCATCGATCAGTAGTTTGGCGAGCGCCAGCCGTTTGCGCTGACCACCTGAAAGGCTACCGACCTTTTGTTCAAGTTCAGTGATATTCAGTTTAAAAAGGATCTCTTTGATCCGGGCTTCAAAATCCCAGGCTTTGAGATCTTCCATTTTTGAAAGCGCCTTTTGCATAGAAGCATCATTTTCGGGATGAAGGGCAGCAATTTCATAGTTTTTGATGGCTTCGATCAGTGGGTTTTCGCTATCGAAAACGGTTTCGATCACAGACCAATGGTCGATGAATTGCGGGTCCTGACGAAGATACCCGATGCGAATTCCTTTATGAAGAAAAACGGTAAAACGTTCGCCTTCTCCGGATTCCTGTCCGGCGATGAGATTGAGCAGGGTGGTTTTCCCAGTACCGTTTTTGGCGACCAAAGCGACTTTATCACCCTGATTGATGTGGAGGGTCAGGTCTTTAAAAAGTATTTTATCGCCGTAAGTTTTTGTAACGTTTTCGAGAGTAAGGTAATTCACAGATTTATTCTGGCTGTTTTAGGTAAAAGGAAAAGACCTTTCAAAATTAGCGGTTTGAAAGGTCTTTTTATTAAATGTTATTTTTAAAAATTAATTTTTCATATCGCGCAGGATATTCAGCACCTCTTCGATGTAAATATCAGATCGCAAAGATTTGATAAACTCTTCATTTCGCGCTTCGTGTGATTCATCGGCATTGATGGCAGCCAGGTCTTCTTCCAGATTGGATACTTTCAGCCCTTCGATCTCTTTGAAAATGTTATCATATTTTTTTGCTTCCTTTTCCAGATTTTCTTCTTCCTGCTGGTATTTTTTCAAATTGAGGCTGTAAGATTTCTGATCTCTTTGCACTTTGAGGCGATTAGCGCTTTCCAAAACCAATTGGAAGGTCTCGTTTTCCTTTACGCGTGCTTCGCTGGCTTTTTTCCAGTTTTGGAGTCCGTCTAGAGTAGTCACTGACTGACCGAAAGGCACCGGGTCGATTTCTGACCATTTCATAGCGTATTTGTGATCTTTTTCGCCGATGTCGATAAACTGGAAGCGGTCGGGGAGCACGATATCGGGTTCCACGCCACGCAACTGCGTCGAACCGCCGTTGACCCTGTAAAATTTTTGGATGGTCAGTTTTACTTCACCGAGCGGTTTTACCTCGTTGTAACCTCTGATGGCGCGGTCGAGATCAAAGAATCGCTGAACGGTTCCTTTGCCGTAAGTGGATTTGCTGCCAACGATAACGGCTCTGCCATAATCCTGAAGCGCTGCAGCCAAAATTTCGGAAGCAGATGCGCTGTAAGAGTTGACCATGACGATCAGATCGCCGTCATATTGTACTTTGGGGTCATCGTCTTTCAAAACTTCGGGGCTGGAACCCCTGGCCTTCACCTGGACGATCGGGCCTTTTTCGATGAATAAGCCCGACATTGTCACTACGTCGCGGAGAGAGCCGCCGCCGTTGTCACGCAGGTCGAGGATAATTCCATTGACTTTTTGGGCTTTGAGTTTTTCGAGTTCTTTGGCTACGTCTTCAGCACAACTTCTGCCTTCGCTACGGTTGAAATCGGCATAAAACCTCGGCAATCTGATATACCCTACATTTTCAATTTTGCCCGGAAAGTCGAGGATCATAGATTTGGCATAGCTTTCATCGATGATCACGACATCGCGAATGATAGGAATATCTTTTATGGTTCCATCCACTTTTTTGACTGTCAGCGTCACTTTGGTCCCTTTGTCGCCCCGGATCAGTTTTACAACATCGTCGAGTCGGTAACCGGTTACATCGACAGCATCTTTGCCATCCTCTTCTACTTTCATGATGAGGTCGTCGTTTTCAAGTTCCTTTTGTTTCCAGGCAGGACCGCCGGGAACGATGCTGACCACTTTTGTAAATTCGCCTTCGGTTTGGAGCCTGGCGCCGATACCCTCAAGCGTGCCGGACATGCCGATGTCGAAGTTTTCTTTATCTTTTGGTTCGAAATACCCGGTGTGCGGATCATAGACATTGGTGATGGCGTTGAGGTAGTCGCTCAGGCGATCCGAGCGGCGAAGATCGCCGATCCTTTCAAAGAGGTCGTCATATTTTTCACGTACTTCTTTTCGGGCTTCGGCTTCCAGGGATTCGATGGAAGCGACTTTATCGGCTTCTGAGTTGTTCTCTTGTTTTTCGAGCTTATTCGCCAGCCGGGTCATGGTTTCGTACTTCAACGATTTGTGCCAGTATTCTCTCAACTCTTTTTCATTTTTTGCAAAAGGCTTGTCTTCGACTTCAATTTCAAAGGTTTCATCTTTGTCAAAGTCAAAAGGCTTGGACAATATATCAATGTATATTTTTTTAGCTCTGCTGATGCCGGATTCCAATAGTTTGAGGCTGTGATCGAAATAATCAAAGTTGCCGGCTTCCGATTCATTGTCGATATCGAGTTCAAACTGTTTCAGTTCATCGACTTCTTTCTGGATCAGCCAACGTCGTCCGCCATCGATCCTGTCGAGGTAGAGTTGGAACACTTTTTTTGAAAATTCATCATCCAGATTCAGCGGCTGGTAGTGAAGTTGATTCAAACCACCCAGCATGGTGTGCATCAAAATGGATTCCTTTTCAGAAGCTTTTTCCTGGCTCGGATAAAAAGCGCCCAACATTAAGAGGATAACGGCAACAATAGATAAAAAAACAGGGCCTCTAAATTTCATGACATTTGGGTTTTATAAAAAAATATAATTGAACAACGTTGCGAAGCAGTATTGAATTGTAAGGAGTTTTATCAGAATAAATATACGGGTTTTCGGATAAAAGTTTGGCCATAATCCTGCCAACTTACGATCCATGTCCGGGATTTGCTTTTTTTCAGTTCAATTCAAAAAAATGTGTCGAACATATCCATGTTCCAGACAAAACAAAAGTGTCCTGCCGTGATATAACAGCAGAACACTTTTTTATGTTTCAAATGGTGTTTATCTTATTATAAAAACGGAGCAATGACCAGTGCAACAACCGACATCAACTTCAGGAGGATATTCAGGGAAGGGCCGGAAGTATCTTTGAATGGATCACCTACGGTGTCACCTACTACGGTTGCTTTGTGCGGATCAGAGCCTTTGTAGTACATTTTTCCGTCGATGTCCACGCCTTCTTCGAACATTTTTTTTGCATTATCCCAGGCACCGCCTGCATTGGATTGGAAAATGGCCATCAATACACCACAAACGGTTACTCCGGCGAGCAAACCTCCCAGCATTTCAGCGCCTCCTCCAAAGCCGACAAGTACCGGAGCGCCTACGGCGAGGATTCCGGGGAACACCATTTCGCGAATAGAGGCTTTTGTCGAAATTTCAACACATTTGCCGTATTCCGCTTTTCCGTCTGCTGCTTCAAAGGTTGCTCTGTCTCCCTCACTCCAATCCTTAAAATTTTTGCCATCATTTTTTGTCATCACATCCAAAGCTTTTCTCAGTTCAGGGATGTCCTTAAACTGGCGGCGAACTTCCTGGATCATATCCATCGCCGCACGGCCTACTGCATTCATCGCCAAAGATGAAAACAAAAAGGGCAACATTCCCCCGATAAGCAAGCCCGCCATCACGACCGGGTTGGCGATGTTGATGCTGGAGATGCCTGCCGTAGTCATAAATGCTGCAAACAAAGCCAGTGCGGTCAATGCAGCCGAACCAATGGCAAATCCTTTGCCGATGGCTGCTGTCGTGTTACCTACCGCATCGAGCTTATCTGTGCGTTGGCGGACTTCTTTTGGAAGTTCTGACATTTCAGCGATACCGCCGGCATTATCGGATATCGGGCCATAAGCATCGACGGCAAGTTGGATACCCAGGTTGGAAAGCATACCCACCGCGGCAATGGCGATACCGTACAATCCCGCAAAATGGTGAGCGCCGATAATTGCGGCAGCCAGGACGACGATCGGCAATGCTGTGGATTGCATGCCGACACCTAATCCGGCAATGATGTTCGTTGCGGAGCCGGTAAGTGATTGTTTTACGATACTTCTTACAGGTTTGGTGCCTGTGCCGGTGTAAAACTCTGTGATAATTCCGATCAGCAAACCGGCGCCAAGACCAAAGATCACTGCCCAGAAAACGCCGCTTGCGAAATATTCTGTGTCATTGTATGTCCAACTAGCTGGCAACATCCAATTGACTATGAAATAGGTTGCGATCAGCATAATGGCGGCAGAGATAAACTCTCCGCGGTTAAGCGCTTTTTGTGGGTCACCACCTTCTTTTACATTGACAAAGAAAGTTCCGAAGATAGATGTGAGGATACCTACGCCAGCCAGGATCAAAGGAAGAAGTACGGCATTCAAGCCACCGAATTCATTCGTATTTTCAAACCCGTTGATACCGATAAATACGGCTCCAAGCACCATCGTACCGATGATCGAACCAACAAAAGATTCAAACAGGTCGGCGCCCATTCCGGCGACATCACCTACGTTGTCCCCAACGTTGTCTGCAATAGTTGCCGGGTTCAGTGGGTGGTCTTCAGGTATCCCGGCCTCAACTTTTCCTACGAGGTCAGCGCCTACGTCAGCTGCTTTGGTATAAATACCGCCACCGACACGGGCAAACAAAGCTATGGATGATGCTCCAAACGAAAAGCCGGTCAATACGGTTAAGACTTTTACAACATCCCAGCCCATATTCGAATAAACGAGGAATAAAACGCCAAGCCCTAAAACGCCAAGCCCTACGACACCCATGCCCATCACACTGCCTCCGCTGAATGCTACACCGAGCGCTTTGCCCAGGCTTTCGCGAGCTGCATTGGTGGTGCGGACGTTGGCTTTTGTAGCCACCTTCATACCAATGAATCCGGCCAGCGCCGAACATACGGAACCTAATATAAATGATACCGCTACCAAAGGTGAAGAACCCTCCGTGTTTCCGCTGATGCCCAATAAAATAGCTACCGCCAACACAAAAACAGATAGCACTTTGTACTCGGCTTTGAGGAAAGCCATAGCGCCTTCGGCTATACTAGCGGCGATGCGACCCATTTTTTCCGTTCCAAAATCTTGTTTTGAAACCCATGAGGATTTCCAGAATGTGAAGAGCAATGCTAAAACACCAAAGACAGGAATTACATAAATTAGTGTTTGACCCATTTTTATTATTTATCGTTTTGTTATGAAATGATTTGTTAAATTGTTTTGAGAAATAGCTAAAATTTGCCGTTGACAATTTTTTATTTCGGTGGGCAAAAGTACAGGAATTTTGTTTTATCTACAACTAATTTGATTCAAGTTTAGATTAAACGTACAAACATATTGTTGGAAGAAATTGAATGTGAAAAGGACGCAAACCCGCCCGACCGCGCCCGACCGACTGCGTCATGCTAGCGGGTCAGGCGGGCGGGTTTACACGAACCTGTCCCGATGTGTCGGGGTTACGCGAATCAAAAACTGGTAAATCTGCGCCGAACAGCGCAATCAGCGGGAAATAAAAAAAGTCCCGCTGATACCGCAAATCTACGCAGATTGGCCAGGCTGAATACGCAAGCATTGTATTGAAGTCAGGGTGATAAAACAAATGTTTCCTAACAACGTTCTCGTGCGTTTAACCTAATTCAAGTTACGGACAAATTGAAAAAAGATGATCGGCGCCGCTTACTGGTTCTTTCGGCATTTTATCCGGTTCGATTTCAAGGCTTATTCCATCCACTCGATTTTCTCCGAAACCGGTCTCCGGCGCCCCTGAAGCTGGTTTTCAAGCGGATATCCCATATAAAATAATCCGAGACATTTTTGTCCTTCTTCCAGCTTGAACAGCTTTGAAGCAGAATTAATCGCTGCCGGTGTACTCCAGTAAGCGCCGATGCCATAAGCTGTAGCCGTGAGCCACATATTCTGAACCGCGCATGCCACCGAGGCGATCTCCTCCCATTCGGGAAGGCTTTCCGCCGGGTCGCGCTGCATGCAGATTGCAATAACACACGCCGAGCGCAAGGGATTCGCCAGCGTTTTTTTGTATTTTATTTCCGAAAATTTTTCCTCCGGCGTGTTGTCTTTGTAGTGATCGCCCAGAAATTTGCTCAGCCGCTCCAGGGATTTCCCAGTGAAGACCTTAAACCTCCAAGGCTCAGTGAGCTTGTGGGTGGGCGCCCAGTTGGCATTTTCCAGGATTTGTATGATAATCTCTTTTGGGATCTGCTTTCCCGGTTGATACATCGGCGGAAAGACAGCCCGCCTGTTCCTGATGAGTTGGTTAATTTGTCTGGGTTCGATTTTCATATAGAATAAGGTGTTCAAAATAATTTTTCTGTTCATGGTAAAGATCGTAAAAGGACGCAGAAAGACGCTGAACTTTATGATTTTTTAAGAAAAGAGGGCGCAAAATATTTCGGGCTATTTCATCAGTTCATTTGAGTTTTACATTTTCAACCCTGCCCTGCCGGATTCAATCAGGAAGGGTTGAACGCCCCTCGCAAGCAACAGGTTTTTATGATCGGGAAATTAAAATTATTTTTCTTTCAGAAAATATTGAAAGTTTAGGAAATAAGTGATAGTTTGCAACTAAATCAAAACATTCCGGCAATGAAAATAATCAAAAAAATTTTAGTGTTCGATCTCTTTGTTCAATCCCTAATCATTTCAATGGTTCTACTTGTAGTTTTATCAGCCATTGTCGAAACCTCGGCGATTTTTTTGTATCTGTATTGCCAAATAGCTATGGGGGCTTGGCAGGTAATGAGCGGTATATTCTTTTTGATCGCTACCGGCAGCTTGTTCCGGCTAAAGTATCTGGCTATGGTAGTCATTTACTTCGCAAATGGTGCATTATTAATGCAATTCGGCGAGCAGTTTAATTTTTACTCCTCCTGGGTTTTCGGGGCCTTTTGGTTTGTCATCCCGGTCATTTTTGCAGCATGGTATTTTAAAAAGACCCTCGACGAAGTCTATGAAAACGCCAAAACGCCACAGGAGACGATTACAAAAAACCAGGGCTTTGATCCCGGCGAATTGGTTTGAAATGAATAAAGCGGTTGTGATAGACGACCAACGCTTTCCGCTCGGATTTTTTATCATTTATTGTTACTATTCAGCACGACCGGAATGAAAGCAGCCGAAGAGCGCCCGGCCGGAACCGAAGGAACGCAACAGATCGGCCTTAGCCGATTGTCTGCGGGGCTGTACTACTTGCGATTCATTAGCAATGAAAATTGATCTCCGTGCAAAAGATTGTGGTGGTTCATTGATAAAAAATCACTGAAATTCTTTTTAAAAACAACCATTTGAAACCATCTCTCGTACGCTAATCCGGGGTAGCAACCCTTTTGCCCAATAGATACCAAAATAATTTATATTTGCGCTTGAAAAAAAGCAGGGGTGAATAGGTGATTAGGTTGATGCTTCGGCAAGCTCAGCCCGCCCGCCCGATGCAGCCCGCCCGCACCAGCCCGACAGCGTCATGCGGGCGGGTGACGCAGTCGGGCGGGTCAGGCAGGCACGAGTTGAGTTGATTGGGTTATTCCCGATTTCATCGTCCCGCTTTTTCGAGAAAAAGCGGGATTCGCTACGATGTG
>CAZKDA010000087.1:0-18384 GCA_964551455.1 uncultured Saprospiraceae bacterium | reverse complement strand
CGGCGGTGACATCCGGTGGCTCTGATCCGTCTTCGACGTTGACCACCGCGCTGCTGGTGCAGCCATTGGGGGCGGTGACGGTGAGGGTGAAGTCGCCGGGCTGATCCGTTTCGACCTCCGGCAGCGGAATGTCAGGGACTTCTGGACCATCCCAGTTGAAGGTGGCGCCTGGTGTGTTCGAATTCCCGAAAAGGGTCACGAACTCATTGTTGCAATCGAGGGTTCCGATCACCGTCGCGGAAATATCGGGCAATGTGAAATCGTCATTGACCTCGACTTCCTCGCTGCTGGTGCAGCCGTTGGGAGCCGTCACCGTGAAAGTGTAAGTTCCGGCGCTGGTAGTCGTTGTCTCCGGAAAATTGGTGTCAACTCCTTGCCCCTCCCAGTGGTAGGTGACGCCCGGCGTATTCGATGATCCGCTGAGCGTGGCAATCGGGTTGTTGCAATCGATGATGCCATCGACTTCGGCGGTGATGTCGGGAGTTTCATAATCCGGCACCAAAGTTATCTGCTCGCTGGACGTGCAATTGCCAGCGGTGGTTACCGTGAAGGTAAAAGTTCCCGGCTGCGTGGCGGTGGCGGTAGGGAAATTTTCATCCAACCCTGGCCCTGACCAATTGTAGCTCACGTTTGGATTGTCTGAAGTGCCGGTGAGCGTCACGGGCAGATTATGGCAATCGATCTGCCCTTCGGCTTCGACCGTGACTTCGGGAGGATTGAGGTCTAAAATCACCTCGACGCTGGCCTCAGCAGGGCACCAAAAACTATAGTTGACCGTGAGCGTGTAAACACCGGGAGCCGTGACTTCGGGGTTTTTCTCCTCGGAGTAGAAGCCTCCAGGCCCATTCCATTGATAAAGTACCTCGAAGCCCGAAGAAGAGCCGGAGGAGTTGAGGATGACGGAGGCATTATCGCAGCCCAGTGTTTCCGGCTCAGCGATCATGGCCGTAGCCTGCTGCCCGCCGATGGAGACCGTGAGGTTGACCAGATCATAGCACTCCTCACCCGCCACGGATATCTCGTAGCTGCCCGGATTGCAGTAGGGGATGCCGTTGTAGGTATAACATTCTCCCTCGCAGATTTCTACATCAAGGTATATCTCGTCGTTGTAGATCGGTTCGACTTTTACGTCTTCGATGTAGTAGTAGGCTCTTGGCCCGCAGGGTTCCAATAATTCCTCCATAAACTCACCGGGCTGAAAAAAATTGCCGATGGTGATATATTGTTCGCCGCCTTCGGCTATATAGGTTCCACTGAGCCTCGTCCAGCCCAAGGTATCATTTACCACAAAGTCGTAATAGACTTGGGGGGTGACGTCAATAATCCAAGGAGCAGTAGATGGTAAAGGGGGAGGATTCTGTGAAAGATACATTCCGGTGTGGCTGGTGGCAAAACAAACAAAAGTATGATCATTGCCGGCGTAAATTGTATCCATACGTTTACCTGGGCTGGTGAACATCTCAAGGTAATAACACTGGTCGGCGACAAGGGGTTCGGTCAGTTCTGCTTGGATATAGTGCCTATCAACAGCACGTGTTTGGATCCCCGTGTATGCATTCCCGGTTCGCGCCTCCTGGTAGCCCTTCCAGTTAAAAGGAATACCGGGCGGTTGATGGCCCGTATCATTATAGCAAGAGTTGTAGTAAGAGGAAATAGTTTGAGGAACAGCATTGGACCAATTGTTACAATAATTCATGTGAAAAGGGTATTCGGGACACTGGCTATAACTTTCAAAACTGGGATTGGGGACGAGATTTTGAGCGCTCAGGGTGATCGTGAAAAACATAGGGAGCGCAAAAAGGCAGATTTTTATTTTATTTGTTTTCATGGAGTTCTTGATTATTTGTTTTTAAATAACGGTAACTGTTTGCATTAAAATTAGAAATAAAAAGGCAAATATGAAAACAAATGTAAAAGTTTTACTATTTTTAAAACATTATTGTTATATTGATTGCGTAAGTTGCTTTCATACTGAATTATACTATTAATAACACAGGAATGGTGGAATGAAGGAGGGTTTGAATTTAGAATTCCTTACTGTTCGGCATTGATTATTTAACCAAAAACTTCAAACAATGAAAAAAATTGCTATTTTCTTGTCTATTCTGTTTTCCCTGATGTGTACACAAACCTTTAGTAATGACATTGCCTATAATTTTACTGATGATAGTTGGATTGTTTATTATTATGGTGAGCCGAACATTTGTGCTCCAAATAATACAACAAACCTCATCAAAGGTACCGATTGTGCATCAGGTATTATAGTGAGGTTGAATGACCCACCGAATGAATGTTATCATCTCTTTACAGCTCCAGGCACTTGGGATACTTTCGATGTTGATTGTGACACAGAGCCAGATGACACTACTTCAGTTGACTTCGATGGTGAGGTTGACAGTTCTCCAACATGTGCGGTAACTCCAACTACGACCATTTATCAAAAAATTACAATAACTTTTAATAACTAATTTACCTTTCGGGATTATCCCATATTCCGATTTTGAAAAGATTGAAAAAACTCGTTCCGCTAAGTGCGGGGCGAGTTTTTTTGTTTTCATGGAGCTGAGTTGATTTGTTTTGGATAGCCGGGTTTTGCTGCTTACGTGTTAAAGATAAGGGTAATTTGTGGGATTTTTTGGGGGGGCACAAATTGACGCGAATTCCACGAATTATACTTTGTTTTGAATTTGTGAAATTTGTGAGAATTTGTGTCTAAAAATGATTTCCTCAGCCAATATTTCATTTACTCTTTAAACTTCAGCGTACTCAACACTTGCAAAATGCTGTCAATGTTGTAATTTTCTTCTGAGAGTACGTGGGTTTTTTGGTCGGTCTCCTCGATGATGAGCATTCGAATGGCTTTGCCTTCAGGCGCTCCAGAGAGGCGCGACCGCTGCCGGTCTTCATGGACATAAACTTTTGCAATGTTTTTCAGATCGGCTTTGCCAAAGGAGGTAACGATGCCGTGTTGGAAAACTTTGACGGGTGTGAATTTTTGTGCAGCCCAAAAGCTGAAAAACGCCGTAACCAGGGCGATGATCATTACAAAAAACGATAGCAGGCTCAGCAATTGACGATACGCCCTTTGCCGAAAGGAAAATTCCTTTTTTATAAAAAAGACCAAAAACGCCAGTGCCAGAATAGCTATTGCAATGCTGATGATCGTTGCCGTGTAGTTGCCGGTTCGCTCAGGCTCGAATATGGCGATCGGTTGTTCCATTTCTTTGATTATTTGGGTGGTGAAGATAGGTATTTTTGTGCGTTTGAGCCGCAGGCGGAAGATTGTGGCAGCCGGATTTGTTTAAGCGGGACTTTTTTTTATTTCCCGCTGAACTTGTGCCCCCGACATGAATGTCGGGGTTATCGCGCGGACTATCGCAGAATGAGAAAAACTCCCAGGTTCTGCATTGACCAGCGGGACACCATTTCAATTCCCGCAGAAGGGAAAAGCGTTTAAAAAATAATAATTCCGGTAAATTGGAGGGATACAAAATTTTGCTTTTCGGGTATAAAAATTATATTGCTGAATTGTTACTATCCAGGAATACAAACAAACATGCCTGAACAAAAAAAAATCAATTATTGGGCGCTTCAAATAAAATCTACGGATTTTCAATTGGTTAAAGCGCTCAGAGCGAATGCGTTGAAAGTCTATCCCGTAAAAATCAGCCGGGCGGCCATCCGGAAAGGCGACAAGATCATCATCTGGAAAAGCGGTAAGAATGCAGGCTGCTATGCACTCGCTACGGCTACATCTGATCCGGGAAACTGGCCTTACCCCAAAGATGAAAAGCCTTTTTTTAAAAACCCGATCCCGGACTCTCCAAACATCCACCTGAAGATCGACCTCAACCTTTGGAGCAATCCGCTGTTGATGGAACACCTTTCGGATCACAAACAATTCAACCGGTTTGCAACAGACCTGCCGGGGTACAATTACAAAGTGAGCCGTCGGCATTATGATATAATTTCGGAGATTGCCAAACAAAAATTGCTCGAACGAAACGAACAAAGACAGGCGGTTCCTTTTCACAAATCTACCGATCATCCGCTTAACCTGATCCTCTACGGACCTCCCGGTACCGGCAAAACTTACAATGCCATCAGCCTTGCGGTTGCCATTATTGAAAACAAAAGCCTGGAAAAGGTTTCCAAAATTGACCGCCTGAAATTGCGTGCCCGTTTTAATGATTACATGACGGAAGGGCAGATCGGTTTCGTAACTTTTCATCATGCCTATTCCTACGAAGATTTTGTAGAGGGGGTCAAGCCCAGTATGGAAGATCAAAGCGTCGTTTACACCATTGAAGAAGGGATTTTCAAACAGATGGCATTTGAAGCAAAACGGAATATGCTCGAAACCTTGTTGAACAACATCCCGAGAAAGGAGATCAATATCAGTTTCAATCAGTTGTACAAAGCCTTCGTGCAATACATCAAGGGAGCGCAGTTCAGCTATTTTGTAACCGCCGAGCAGGACCGGTTTTATTTACATCGCATTGCGCGTAACGGCGACTTCATTGTCAGAAAGGAAAATACTTTCAACACCAATTCGGTGCCTAAGAGCAAGTTGCGAAATGTGTATGAAAATATTACGAACATCCAGGATCACGAAATGGCGGAAGCCGAGATCATTGCCCTGACGGGTACTCCAAATGCGGAACTGATCTATGGGGTTTTGAAGGAGTTAAAAGCTTTTGAAACGGAATACATCAAAGCGCTGGCGATGCTCCAGCAGGGTGAATCCAATGACAGCGCCGTCGAATCGTTCGAGGTCGGCGCATTGAATGCAGTGATCAAGGATCAAACTAAAAAATATGTGCTTATCATCGACGAGATCAACCGCGGCAATATTTCCAACATCTTTGGCGAACTCATCACCCTCCTCGAAGAAGACAAGCGCGAAGGCAATGTCGAAGGGCTGGTGGTGCAACTTCCTTTTTCGAAAAGTTACTTCAGCGTTCCTTCCAATTTATATATCATCGGGACGATGAACACCGCAGGCCGGGATATCGAAAGGATGGATCTGGCATTGCGCCGCAGGTTTGATTTTATTGAAATGGAACCCGATCCTTCTGTGATCAAAATGGTGAACAAAACACAATTTATCGACGGGATCAACCTCGCAAAAATGCTCATCGCCATCAACGAACGCATCGAACTGCTGATCGGAAGGGATTACCGGATCGGTCATTCCTATTTCCTCAACCTCACTTCACTCGCGGATCTGCAAAGCGTTTTTTCGCACAAGATCATCCCCTTGCTCATGGATTATTTCGAAGGTGATCTTTTGCAGATCGGCCTGGTGCTGGGTAAGGATTTCGTGTGTAAAAACGAACTGAAAAGTTCGGATGCCTTTGCCGATTTCGATCACGTGGTGTTTGAAACCGATAGCCTTGAATTGTGCACCTTGCACGCTCCTGAAGCGCTTCCAAATTCGGCTTTTATCCGGATTTATGATACGGGGTATGAGGAGTAGGGGATGATGAACCCCGGATGATTTCCGCCCTACCTGTTCCGGAGTCATGCAGGCAGGTTACAGCTTAAATCCAATAGCTCTGATCGCGCACTATGCCTCCGGCAGTGGCAGGTTCAGTTTTAGCGAGACGCTCAATTTATCGGTGGATACATTTCGTAATGTTTTGTATCGTCGTGCATTTTTAATTTTGGAATATTATTCCGTTTTTATAATACCATTTTGACACTTTCCCATATACATCAGATACGAAATTACCTTTGAATTCCTTTTTATCTTCCATACCTTCTCCAATAAATGCATCCCAAATCTCACTTTTTAGTTTTAACACTATAGAATTTGTCTTTCTGTCGTAAATAGTCAACTTTCCTGAATACATCACCCATTCTTTTGAACGGAGATGTTTACCAATTACTTCCTGGTCTGCTTGGTATATAATTGTCGATTTAGGCATATTTAACTAATTTATAGTTCTTTGACAAACGTATTCAGTTGACGTGATACGCTAATACAATCGGTATCATTTGTATCTCTTTAGCTGTGTGGCGTTGTCTTCATAAGTTTCCTTTCCAAAGTTATATTTTCTGACGATCTTTTTTCTAAATGGATAAATGGCTATAAGTTGGTCATTTTTTACAAAGCCTTGAATAGGTTCAGTTTTGTTCTTGCTTACTTTATCAGTCAGAATGAGAAATAGCTCGTGGAAGTCCTTTTCCCGGAAGCTTCGAAAACTATGACTACCATTTGCCAGATAGAAATAAGTGTCCGCATTTTCTTTTTTTTGAGCACAATACTCCGTTAGCAGGAATTCATACGGAATAGTTTTATCATTAAAAGTGCTAAAGAAAATTACCTTCTTATTCTTGATGGATGAATAATCCGCGGTTTTATAAAAATTAGCGTGTTGGGGATATCCGTTGAACACAATCAAACCATCGAAGTAATCAGGGTTTTTATAAAAAATTTTAAAGCTTCCGGTTCCACCGTCCGAAAATCCGCTGATGTAAACCGCTTGATACTGTTTGGGGATTGATTCGATATAATCTTTGAGAACATGAAAAGCCTCCCGGGGTTGATCAAGCCAGTTCAGGCTGTCATTTGTGATTGGCAGGATCAGATCAAAGTTATTTTCGGCCGCTTGCTTAAGAAAACTGTCGTTATCTTCAATGAGGTAGTTTAAGGTTATCTGGTCGTGAGATTGTTTGAAATTGGGGTTGTTGACACCTCCATGCAGAAACACGATCAGTTTATCGTTGGACCTGTCTGCAATGCAATAAAAACGATTGTTTTCATAAACATCCAGCAAGGTATCCGAATGCTGCTGTGCTATCGCATGCAGCGAAATTGTACAACTTATTAATAGCAAAAATTTTCTCATTGTCGGTTTAATGCTCTGTAATGCGCGGCTACACCTGACGTACCGTCATCGCGCCTGGGCGTGACGCGGTGGGCTGGAATAGCTGACAATGGATGTATATACTGTGTTGAAATTAGCTTCATTATTGGTTTTTCAGGCACAACGAAACTTTGGTTGTTTAGGTAAAGCACAAATTTATTAATGATTTTCAAATGAGTTTTATTCAGGGGTATCCTCGTCTATCTTTATATCAAAATATAAGTCAGCTAATTTTATCTCAATATTCAAAGATTGTAAGATGATTGTATTATCTAATCCCTCATATCGTGATATTCTCCACAAATCATTCTTGTCTTTTTTGAAATAAATTTCAACGACATGCCGATTTTGTTCGATTAGTACATATTCTTGAAGTGTGGGAATTTGACGATAAAAATAAAACTTATCTCCCTTATCATATTCAATTGTAGATTTTGAAAGGACTTCTACAATTAGAATCGGGTTAGCAATAGCATCATTAGTTTCTTTAGGTCTTTCAATTTCTCCACAAATTACCATTGAATCAGGATATACATATTTATTCTCTTTTTTGATATGTAGCTTTGCCTCACTTGTAATAGGTTTACAATTAGAATTCTTTGCCTTTAGACCGTTTCTCAATTCTGCATATATGTTCCCTACTAAGAGAGCATGTTCAATGGTTCCACCTGCTAAGGCAAATATTTCTCCATTATGGTATTCATATTTTTGATTGGTATCAATTTCATATTGAATATATTCAGCGACAGATAATCTAACATTTCTTACGGGCTTCATATAATTTTTTTACTCTAAGATAGCTATAACTTGAGGAATAAACAATTTCGAAAATGAACTTATGTAAACCGATAAAAATCAGTTGTATAGGCTTGTTTTCTTCGGGAATTGGATGGGTTTATTTTGCAGAGTGGATTTCTCGTGTAAGCTAACAATTGTGGAAACGAAACGCATTGCATATATTTCTTCTGTGTGCGTCGGCTAATACCGCGTGCCGCGGTACGCGGTATCGCCATTTTTCCCAACACCAACAAACTTTCTACCACGATCCGGCTTGAACTTATCAGAGTTCAAAAAATCATTTCATTTCGTTTCCAGGATCAGCTCTTTCACGGCTTCCATCCATCGCGGATGATCGTTGAGGCTTTCGACGAGATCGAGTTGAGTTCCGCCTTTTTCCTGGAAGAGTTCGCGGTATTCTTCGCCGATCTCGATGGTCGTTTCCAGGCAATCGGCCACAAAAGCCGGACAGAAAACCAATAGTTTTTTGTCGCCTTTCAATGCGCGTTGTTCTATCACCTCGCTGGTATAGGGCTGTATCCAGGCTTCGGGGCCGAGCCGACTCTGGAAGCAAATCGTATAATCGGAAGGGTTGAGATTCAACCTGGAAGCTATGGCTTTTGAAGTAGCAAAACATTGTGCGGAATAACAAAAATGGTTGCGTTCGCTGATCGTTTCGCAACAGTTCTCCTGAGCGAGACAATGGTTGCCGGGGTCTGCTCTTTTCAACTGGCGCTGCGGCAATCCATGATAACTGAACAGGATATGGTCATAACCATCCAGCTTGTATTTTCGGGCATTCTCAACAAAGATCCCGATCATGTCTTCATTGTCATAAAACGAATTGATGAACCTGAGTTTGGGGATATTTTCTTTTCCGGCGAGCACGCGCATTACCTCTTCATGGATGCTTCCGGTAGTGGCCGAAGCATATTGCGGAAAGAGCGGCAGCACGATGATCTCTGAAACGCGGCTGGCTTCCAGTTTTTCAATGGCCGATTCGATGGATGGATTTTGGTACCGCATGGCCAGCTCTGCCACGTAATCTTCGCCAAGCAAATGTCCAACTTCTTCGACGAGCTTTTCGCCAAAATACTTCAAGGGGGAGCCATTTTCTGTCCAAAGTTCCCGATACAATTTAGCGGAGCTTCCACTGCGAAACGGAAGGATGATGGCGCGAACCACGAAGTTGCGAAGGAACCAGGGGTAATCGATCACCCGCCTGTCCAGCAAAAATTGTTTGAGGTAGCGATAAACCGCCGAACGGCTGGGTTCATCAGGGGTTCCCAGATTGACAATTAAGACCCCGGTTTTGAGTTTTGGCGGCATGCATAGTTTTTTTGCAAAAATAAAAAAAGCGCCTCCAAATTCATTCGGACAGGCGCTTTATCAAAGCTCACAAATGTACAACAAAAGAGCGGATATAGGTTGAACGGGTTGTAATCTCTTTGTAAAAATTGTGTGGTTTGCAGATACGTTGATTTGCGGATACCGCCTTCGGCGTCACACGTTTGCGGATTCGTTGATCCTGCCCTCCCGCCCCGACACCGGTGTCGGGGCGGGATCGGGGTTGCTAATTTGTTGATTTGTTGATTTGTTGATTTGGTATTCCCGATTTCATCGGGATCACCACAATAAAGAATTACAAAGTAACTGAAGCAGAAAAAATGTTTGCATCTGATTTCATAACTTTGCCACCCTTAAAATTATGTGCATGAAAAAACCACTGATCCTTGTAACCAACGACGACGGCATGTTTGCTCCGGGAATAAAAGCCTTGGTGGAAGTCGTCACCGGGCTGGGCGAGATCGTCGTGATCGCTCCCAATTCACCGCAATCGGGGAAAGGCCATGCCATTACCATCCACGATCCAGTCCGGTTGCATCAAGTCGATGCCTTGGGCGATATCGAGGCTTATGAGTGCTCCGGTACGCCGGTGGATTGCGTCAAACTGGCAAAAAGCGTGGTGTTGAAAGAGCGAACCATCGATCTATGCGTTTCGGGGATCAATCACGGTTCCAATGCCAGTATCAACATCATTTATTCGGGCACGATGTCGGCAGCAATGGAAGCTTCACTGGAGGGAATCAATTCCATCGGGTTTTCACTCCTCGATTTTTCTTTCGAAGCTGATTTCAACCCCAGTAAATGGGTGGTCAAAACAATCGTCGAATACGTGTTAAAAAATGGAATGAAAAAAGGTAACCTGCTCAATGTAAATATCCCGAAAGTGCCACTCGAAGACATCAAAGGCATCAGGATCTGCAAGCAGGCTGAAGCAAGATGGAAAGAAGAATTCACGGAAGCCATTGACCCCAGAGGCGAAAAATATTACTGGATGACCGGCACTTTCAGCTCGGAAGATTACGATGAATCCACCGACATCTGGGCGCTCCAAAACAACTTCGTCTCTGTGGTTCCTTCCTCCCATGATCTAACCAATTATCCCGCAATCCATGAATTAAAAGCACTCGAAGGAATGGTTCGTAGTTCGTAGTTCGTGGTTTTTGGTTTGTGGTTTTTGGTTTGTAGTTTGTTACAAAACCTGACACCCGATACCTGACACCCGTCACCCGATACCAGAAACCCGACACCAAAAACTATTTCTTCCTCTTCAACCCATGCAGGTTTTGTTCCACGAAAGTTTTAGGGAAAGATTCTATTTCCGGGAAGCCCAGCCGGATATCGCGGCCATTGTGCGGGATGCTCGCCGTCCCGAAAATATAATCCCAGATAGCCAGCGTCAGGCCGAAATTGATCCCGTATTTTCGATTTTCCGGAAGATCGTAGGCATGGTGCCAAATGTGCATTTCGGGACTATTGAACAATATCTTCATCACAGGCCCCAGTATCAAAGCTCCTAAAGCGCCAAAGCCGGCAGCGATGGCCAATTGCTGAAAAACATTCAAACCCTGTGGTAAAAGCGCTACCTCAAAAGAACTTGTGGCGATCACCAGGCCGATCAGCGCTCCAAGTATCCCGCCCGTCACCCGCCCATTCACCGTGATATTCGAATGGTTGTAATGTCCAACAGCCAGCGCAAAAATATGGATGACAAAAAAGTCGTACAAGCCGATCCCCAGCAATGCCAGCGGGATGTACTCAATGGTGCGATAAACCACGTTTTCCATCCAGTGGAACCGCAAGTGCGCCGCAAATCCCATTTGCTCGACAGAATGATGCACCTTGTGAAATTCCCACAGTCGCGGTACGCGATGCAGCAGGCGGTGAACCCACCATTGGATAAAATCGCGTAAAACAAAACCGATCAGAAGTATCTGGAAATGTTTCAGGTGACGCATTGGATTGGAAGCTTGCAGATCAAAGCCCGTGAGCGTTCTTATGCCGTCGTTGAACAAATTCACCACCACATTGGAAGCCGCATTGTAGATGATAAGCGAGAAGAGGAAAAAGTTGAAGAACATATAAAAGAAATCCAGCCAGAAATCTTTTCGGAACTTCGGCTGGTCCGCCCGCCAGGGTCTCAACTGTTCTAACCCAAAGAAAAACAACGAAACCAGCAGCAACCAGTAAAAGTAATTGTGGAAGGAAGGATTCGTGATCTCCTGCCAAAGGTAATGCGCATAGCCAATATAACCGTTGAAAAAATATTCCAGATACTTCATGTTGTCAGACAAAGTTTTGAAAAACCAAAGTTAACGCATTTTGAACAGCAGTTTGGTGATGAAGATTACAAAACTGTTTGCTTTTTACCGCTGTATCGAACGCGGATTTGGCTGATCGTCGCAGGTTTTTCGCTCCGCGTAAATCCGCCCGATCCGCTAAATCCGCGTTCTATCAAAACCGCCACACCAAAGCCATCCCGTTTCCTTCGGGATTACTACCAATTGATAGATTTGCGTTTTTCCTTTTGTGCAACTGCGGAACCAAAACCCCGATGGCAGCGCCAAGCGCCGTAGCGGCAATGACATCCGAAGGAAAATGCCGCAAACTCTTCACCCTGAAGTAGCCGACGACAGCCGGAGGAACCAGCGCAGCGCTATAAATCAGCCACTTTTTGCCGCCGAGTTCGGGATGATGGTCGTCGATCACTTTTGCCATAAAAAACGTAGCCGTAGCGGTGGTGATCCCATGCCCGCTGAAAAAGGAATTGCGGTTTTGGCCACTTCGGCGATTGGGAAGGTTGAGTTCGTCGTAATAAGTTTCCGGGCGGTAGCGATCTATGAATTTCGGCCCCAACGGACTCCAGGCGTAGATCAGCGTGGCAATGGTCTGGGTCTCGAAATAAAGGATGCCGATGTCTAGCCAGTGAGATTTGATACGGCTGTCGGTGAGCAAAAGCAAGGGGCTTACAAAAGTCAGGTACTGCGCGGCATCCGAGATCGTATTGGCCGATTTCCTGTTCGCCGGATCGAGAAATAGCGCCGGACGGTCGAAGCGGTTGACACTGTTTTTATCCAAAGCCAGAACGATCGCTTCGGGAATATCATCTTTTGCCCGGATATTTCTAATACCAATAAAATTGGCTGTGGAGCCAGCCACACCGAAGGAAGCAGAAATCCAAGGGTTGATTTTATAAATTCCCTCTCCCCTACCCGCTTCCTGACCAGAGAGCGTTGTGGCGGCCAACAAAAATATGATCAAAGAAACCAAGCTGTTTTTCACGATTTGTTTTTGTTTTGAAAGATCAGGATAATGTCGATTGCGCTGACCGATTTGTAATTTATTATACTTGTTCACGGATAAATTTTGTATCCTTTCCACCTCAGTAAGAAATAAAAGAAACTCATTGAATTACAAAGAAAGAGAAAAACTTCTTGGTTCTGTGTGGATCAGCGAAATCAGCGGGATACTTTTTATTTCCCGCTGATCGCGCAGAACCTGTGACCCCGACATTCTTGTCGGGGTTATTTCCGCAGAAAGTGAAATATTCTAAAAATTCTTTGATGTCCCGCCCGACTGCCGTAGGCGGGCTGGTCTGTGCATTCTGTGAGAGATAAAATGCGTAATCTGTTTACTATTTCGTTGTTTTTAATAGAATGATGAACAGTTACATTTTTTATTTGTAAAATAGTTTAAATTCGTAGAAAACAACAAAGCTTTTGGCGCTTCGCATTCTAAATATCGTTCTTGCACTGCTGGTCTTCATCAGCTCAACCGGTTTTACGGTGAACAGCCATTTTTGTAAAGACCGGTTGAAGGATTCCCGGATTTTTGTAAAAGCAAAAGACTGTTATGAAAAACAGCGGGCAGAGAAAAAAACAGCGCGATCCTGCCACGTTAAAAAGCAAAGCTGCGACAACAACTGCTGCAAAAACACTTCGGAATATTTCAAACTCGAACAAGATCAGCAGTTGAGCATATTCAAACTAAAACCCTTCACCCAAACGGTTTTTATCGCTGTTCTCTGGATTTTATATTACCCCGATCATCAGGTTTACAACGCCAGGCTGTTTAAATTCTTCAACTTCAAACCGCCCCCCATCGTTTACGACATCCCGGTGTTGTTACAAACTTTCCTTTTATAAAAACTGACTCTTTGTTGAGCTTATCCGGCGGATAGGCTTTGCCGGTTACTTTCGGATGGTAGTTTTTTTATTTTTAAAAACACCTTTCCGTAAAGGATTTTCAACCATTAAAAAAGAGTCATTATGTTAAGTGCTGTCATTCGGTTTTTCCTGGAAAACAAGATCATCGCGTTCCTGTTGCTCTTTCTGTTTACAGCATGGGGTTTAAGTGTAGCGCCATTTGACTTCAAATTGGAATGGCTGCCTCGCAATCCGGTTGCGGTGGATGCGATCCCTGACATTGGCGAAAACCAGCAGATCGTTTTTACGGAATGGAAAGGGCGCTCGCCGCAGGATGTCGAAGACCAGGTGACCTATCCGCTGACGGCCTCACTGCTCGGCCTTCCGGGTGTCAAAAGTATCCGAAGCAATTCCATGTTCGGCTTTTCGAGCATTTACGTCATTTTCCACGAAGACATTGAATTTTACTGGAGCCGTAGCCGTATCCTGGAGAAGCTCAACTCCCTGCCGGAAAACACTTTGCCGGAAGGCGTAAAACCCACGCTCGGCCCCGATGCCACTGCGCTGGGACAGATTTTCTGGTACACACTCGAAGGGCGCGACAAACACGGAAACCCTGCCGGAGGCTGGGATCTCCACGAACTGAGAACCATCCAGGATTTTTATGTGCGCTACGGACTTTCATCAGCAGAAGGTGTGGCGGAGGTAGCCTCCATCGGCGGCTTTGTCAAAGAATACCAGGTGGACGTCGATCCGGAAGCCATGAAAGCCAACAATATCTCGCTGGGCGAAGTAATGAAAGCCATCCGGGAAAGCAACATCGACATCGGCGCACAAACCCTGGAAATCAACCTCGTTGAATACTTTGTCAGGGGGCTGGGATATGTTAAAAATATCAGCGACATCGAAAACAGCGTCGTCAGGGAAAACGAAAACACCCCCATCAGGATCGGCGATATAGCCAGGGTGAGCGTGGCTCCCGCAAGCCGTCGGGGCGTTTTGGACAAATCCGGGTCAGAAGCAGTGGGCGGCGTGGTCATCGCACGCTACGGCGCCAACCCGATGGAAGTCATTGAAAATGTAAAAACCAAGATCGCCGAACTTGAACCCGGTCTTCCCACAAAAACACTCGACGGTGGTTTGGTCTCGCAAGTCCGGGTCATTCCGTTTTACGACCGGACGCAACTGATCAATGAAACCATCGGAACCCTACAGGAGGCGCTGAGCCTGGAAATACTCATCACCATTATCGTCATCATCCTCATGCTGCTCAATTTGAAGTCGTCGATCCTGGTTTCGGGTTCATTGCCGGTGGCGGTGTTGATGTGCTTTATTGCCATGAAATATTTCGGCGTGGACGCCAACATCGTGGCTTTATCGGGTATCGCCATTGCCATCGGAACGATGGTGGACATGGGCATCGTGCTCACCGAAAGCATGGTGAAACGCATCAAAGAAGCGCCTCCCGACGAAGATTTGCTGACTTGCATTTATGAAGCCACGGTGGAGGTTGCCGGTGCTGTTGTGACCGCCATGGCGACCACCATTATCAGCTTTATCCCGGTTTTTACTATGGAAGCCGCCGAAGGGAAACTGTTCCGGCCATTGGCTTTTACAAAAACTTTTGCGTTGATCGCTTCCATTATCGTGGCCATTACGATCATCCCTCCGCTGGCGCATACTTTATTTTCAATAAAATCCCGAAACAATATTGTAAAATACATCGCCAACGGACTTGCGCTGATCGCCGGTTTGGTTGCAATGATCTTTTACGATCCCTTTTTGGGAATTGTACTTTTCGCCATTGGCTTAGCCGGCCTGGCGAATGCGCTCGCCAGGCAATTTGCTCCCGGAAAGTTCGCTGAACCGATCAATTGGATCAGCAATATCGTTTATGCCATTTTGGTGGCCTGGCTGCTGGCCAAAGTCTGGATGCCGCTGGGCGTGACGCAAAGTACAGCGCAAAACTTTTTGTTCGTCGGCACGGTTGCGGGCGGACTGATCGGTATTTTTTACGGCATCATTTATTTTTATGAAAACATACTCCGGTTCCTGCTGCGGTTTAAGCTCCTGTTTATATTACTTGTTGGATTTATCGTTTACCAGGGTTTCATCATTTTTAAAAATACCGGCGAAGAATTCATGCCATCGCTCGATGAAGGTTCGTTCCTGCTGATGCCGAGCGCCATGCCCCATGCCGGAATGCAGGAAAATATCAAAACCCTGCGCCTGTTGGATATGGCCGTGACTGCGATCCCCGAAGTTGAAACCGTAGTGGGAAAAGCCGGGCGCGTCAACAGCGCGCTGGATCCTGCGCCGATGTCGATGTACGAAAATGTCATTTTGTACAAACCGGAATACAAAACCGATGAAAATGGCCACCGGATCCGCTTTAAATACGAAAATGGAAATTATGTAAAAGATGAAAACGGTGATCTCATTCCCGACAAAAATGGCCGCTATTTCCGCCAATGGCGAGATCATATCCATAGTCCGGATGATATTTGGAATGAGATCGTTAACGCCACCAAATTGCCGGGCGTCACTTCCGCGCCGAAGCTACAACCCATCGAAACGCGACTTATCATGCTCCAGACCGGCATGCGCGCACCGATGGGGATCAAGGTAAAAGGCCCTGACTTCGAAAGTATCCAGGCCTTTGGCCTTGAACTGGAAAAGCATCTGAAAAATGTCGAAGGAGTAAAAGCTGCAGCAGTTTTTGCCGACCGGATCGTAGGAAAACCTTACCTGCTGCTGGACATTGACCGCGAAGCCATCAGCCGCTACGGGCTTTCTGTTCAGCGTGTCCAGGAATACATCCAGGCAGCTATCGGCGGCATGACCATGACCAACACCGTCGAAGGCCGCGAACGCTACGCCATCCGCATTCGCTACCCCCGCGAGTTGCGGAACGACCCCGAATCTTTGCAGAATATTTACATCACCACCCCTGCCGGACAGCATATCCCGTTGGGGCAACTCGTCACGATCCGATACGAGCAAGGCCCGCAATCCATCAAAAGCGAAGATGGGTTTCTAACAGGATATGTTCTGTTTGACCGAACGAAGGAATTTTCAGAAGTAGAGGTGGTGAACAATGCTCAATCCTACCTCCTGCAGCAAATCGAGCAAGGTGATCTGGTCGTTCCTTCGGGTATCAGTTACCGCTTTGCCGGCAATTATGAGCAACAGGTGCGGGCGGAGAGCCGCCTTCGCGTGGTGGTTCCCGTAGCGCTGGCCATCATTTTCCTGATCCTATATTTCCAGTTTCGCTCGGTGAGCATTTCCCTGATGGTCTTTACTGGCGTGTTCATTGCCTTTGCGGGCGGTTTCATTATGATCGGGCTTTACGATACTTCGTGGTTTTTGGATTTCAATTTTTTCGGAACAAACATGCGGGAATTATTCCAGGTGCAGCCTGTCAATTTGAGCGTTGCCGTTTGGGTGGGTTTTCTGGCCTTGTTCGGCATTGCTACCGACGACGGCGTTTTGGTTGCTACATTTTTACAGGATAGTTTTAAAAAAAATAAACCGCGGTCGGTTCCCGAAATCCGGGATGCTGTCGTTGAAGGCGGTCTGCGCAGAGTTCGTCCGGCAATGATGACCACCGCCACCACGATCCTGGCCTTGCTTCCCATTTTGGCCTCTACCGGTAGAGGATCGGACATTATGCTGCCTATGGCGATTCCGTCTTTCGGTGGCATGACGTTGCAAGTAATCACTATGTTTACGGTTCCGGTGCTTTTCGCGCTTTGGGAAGAGTGGCGCTTCAGATTATCAGATTTTTTTGAGAAATAAATTTTAAATAATGAAAAGCTATTTAAAAATAACAGGCATTGTGTTGTTGATTTTAATGTTTACAAAAGTTGAAGCCCAACCGCTCGACAACCTTATCCAAGAGGCTTTCGACAATAATCTCGAATTAAAAATATTGCAAAACGAATACCTGGCTGCTCTCGAAAAAGCGCCGCAGGCTGGTGGATTGCCGGATATTGAAACAGGCTTTGGATATTTTCCGGCTCCTGTAGAAACGCGCCTCGGAGCGCAGGTTTTCCGGCTGAGCGCAACACAAATGTTTCCATGGTTTGGAACGATAAACAGCAAGAAGGAGCTGGAATCATCGAAGTCATACGCGCTTTATGAACGGGTGGCGGTGCGAAGCCTTGAACTGGCTTTTGAGGTCAAAAAATCATATTTGCAATTGTATGAAATTGAAAAAAGCCAGGTCATCATCCAAAGGAAAATTTTCATTTTCGACTCAATGGAACGACTGGCACTGAAAAAAGTTGAAAGCGGTAAAGGCAATTTGACCGATGTGTTGAAGATCAGGTTGCAACTTCAGGAATTGAAACAGGAGCTTGAAATACTGAATGTAGCAAAAACAGCCCCGCTCGTTGAGATCAATCGCCTGCTCAACCGCCCGCACAACTCGGAGATCGCCGTTGTTGAATCCTTTGATTTTGCTACCCTGATTTTTGAAAAAGACAGCCTGCTGGCAACCATCCGCGAAAACCACCCGCAGTTGAGGATGTTTGAATTGCAACAGGAGGTATCCGCAAAGGAGATCGAACTGAACAGGTTGAAGGGCAAGCCGGATTTTGGCGTCGGCGTGGATTATATTTTCGTGAATCCACGAACGGAGGCGGAGCCTTCCGGCAACGGCAGCGACATCTTCCAGGTGAAGGCTATGGTGACAATCCCGCTTTATCGCCGAAAGTACGAAGCCAAAGAACGCGAAGAACGGCTGGTCATCGAATCCATTAATTTGCGGAAAGCCGATCAATTGAACCTGTTCATCGCCGAAATCGAAAAGGCTTATGCCAGCCATCACAATGCCAGGCTGAAATTCGAACTTTACGAACAACAGATCGAACTGAGCAAATCCATGATCGCCATCCTGGAAGGGCAATACATAGCCACAGGAGAAAACTTCGATGAACTGCTCCGGCTCGAAAAAGAAGTTGTCGATTACGAACTCAAAAAGCTCCTGGCCATTGTCCAGAGCCAGTTGGCGCGGTTCAGTATAGAAAAGTTATTGATGGGGTGATCCCGATTTCATCGTCCCGCTTTTTCTCGAAAAAGCGGGATTCGCTCCGATGGGGTGATCCCGACCTTTGGTACGGGGCAAGTTGTGGTGATCCCGACCTTTGGTACGGGACAAGTTGGGTTGATTGGGTTATTAAGTTGACTAAGTACAATGTAAAGTAAGTTTTTTGACATTTGATTTGCCATTTCGAACTCACCCC
>CAZKDA010000086.1:0-18400 GCA_964551455.1 uncultured Saprospiraceae bacterium | reverse complement strand
GTTTTCGTTTTCGCAAAATCCACTCTTTTTCTAAATTTTTCTGATTGCGATCAACATTTGTCTATCCGCCACTCCTGCATTGAGTGTCGTATATTTCTTCTATACACACCAGCTAATTTAGTTATTTTTTGTCAACTTCAACAAACTTTTCACCATTACTTGACAAAGGAAAATCAAGCAAAATCCCCAAAGAAAAAGCCATCCCGCTATACAAGTGAGATGGCCTGAGATCGATGAAAAAAGTTCTTACGATATCCCCAGAAAGTAAACCGTACCGGAAAGCCGGAAAGTGGTCATCCCTTCGGGGATGGGTTCGTCGGGCGTCATTTTCTGGCGGATGAGGCGGTAAACGCCGTTGAAGACCTGGCCTTGCACGACCAGCGTTCCCTGCTGGCCGCCGATAGAGTCGTTGACGCAAAAGATCAACAGGAAGCCGTTGATCCCGTAAGCTGGTCGCTCCAGGAATGCACCCGCCTGGATAGCGTCGGTCATGCCGAGCGGGCGGATAGGGTCTCTCAAATTAACATCGCTCGGAGGTTGTACCACGCTGTTTTTTCCCTCGTTGGTGCCGTCAGTCACGATGATGGTCAGGCCTTTTTCCGTAGGTGCAAATTGCGCTGAAAGTAAGAGGGGGATGAAGCTGATACTTAAAATAAAAATAGATTTCCTCATTGGTTTTTTCATTAGTTGGATAGTAAACGGTTTAATCGGGTCTGGAATTATCCGGCGGTCGATTTTTTTCAATACACTGAAAAACAGCTATTTGCAATACAAGGGTTCAGGGCATTGCCCTTTTCCAGCCATAAATATATCGCCGGGAACCCAATTGCAAAAACAATACCCTGCGTTTTTTGAACCACTACTTGTCCCGCAAGGCGGGAAAAGAAACAAAGTGAACAAAAGAAAGGCTGGATAAAGGCCTTTTGTTTTCTTTTGTAAACTTTTGTGGCCTGCCACGCCCACGGCGTGGTTCAAAAATAAAAAACCCTAAAGGAAAAAAAGGATATAAAAGTTTCAAAAACGTACGCTTACAGCGCCTGTCTTTTTGCGGGGTTCGTAGCAGCGTCATTGAATTTATCCAGTGCCCTGGAAATGTAGTTGTTGTGTATCGTTCTGCCCCGGTCAATCTCCCTTCCTTTTGTCAGCGAATCATGATAGGTATTGTCATCCCAGGTTTTGATCAGCTTGTTCTGATCTTTCAATTTTTGCAACTGTTCCTTTACGGCTTTGAACCTTGTGATCGCATGGTTGATGGCTTCGTCATCCAGATGTTCGGGGTCTTTGGCATTTCCTTTCAGCACATTGCGAAGCTGGTCATCGGAGATAGAGAGGATTTTTTCTGCTGTATTGGCATCGACAAATTCCTGTTTATAAACCAGCTTTCCGTTTTGAGTTTCAAACTGGTTGAAAAGCGTGTTTTCGGTTTCACTGAAAGGCCTGTCGCCGACGGGAAAGGACATGTCCTGGTCGATAGTAGCCACAGCGCCGGTAGTTTTGTCGATAAAAATATTCCCGAGGTGCCTGTCCATTTGTCCGGTGATAGCATCGAGCAACTGAAGGTCGGAAAGCTCTTTCTGCGTTTTGGGTTTTGAAAAATCAAAGCGCGTATGCTCCTGAAGCTTGGTGCCGTTATCCACCACATTTTTCATGACCTGGGTGGATTTGACTTCGGCGGTGATCCCGATGGTCGTGCCGTCAGTATCCGTTGAAAAAATTTCGGGAGCGACGATGATCATGCCGAGTTCCTTTGCCACCTTGTACGAAGTCACCTGGCGGGCAATGAGATTGGGAGCCTGAAGCACCTTGCCTATGTTCGGGCGCTCGGTGCCGGAAGGGAAACCCAGGTTGATGGTGGTATCGTTTTCATTGTCAAACTGTTTGATAGCCTTTTTTGCAAAACCGCGGTTGGTTCCGGAACCCTCGATGTTTCCGTTTGTCGTTGCCAAAAACACTTCGCTGGCCGTGTCGGTATTGAATTTCTGCAATGGATTGGCCAGCCGGTGTTGGTCAGGGATGATGTTCCGAATATTATCCAATTCCCTCGTGGTGTTGCTGTCGTTGAGGGTCAGTATCTGATCGCTCAGGTCTTTTACGGCCTGCCGTTTGTCGGGTTTCTGCGACCGGTTTTCGAGGTATTTGTTGTTGTTGATTTCGAGCTGGTGCGCGGTGTCCAGCAGTTTTTGGTGGTATTCCTTGTAAAGGGCATCGCTATCACCTTCGTTTGCCAGTCTTTTGGCGTATTCACTTTTGGTTTTGTGGTAGGTTTCCAATGATTTGATGATCGCCTTGTACTCGCTGCTGCGGATCAGGCCGCCGGGCATCTTGCGTTTGAAGGCGTCCACACTGATCAAAGGGGGTAGTTGCTGAATTTGCCTGTGCTCATCCTCCTGAGAACGTTCGGATTCGTCAGCACCTACGTGAAAAGTTAAGGGTTCGACCTCCTGATCTTCATCATCGGTTTCTCTGAAATTGCGCGATTGGATAATGATCTCATCGGGATCGGTATCGGAGTTTTCATCCTGACCTTGCTCCTGCAACCCGGTTTTTTCGGTAATCGAAAATGTCAGTCCGACGGTATCTCCGGGAAGCCTGGTTTCTTGGATATTGCTGATCTCAAAGGGTAGCTTATCAAAATTCTCAGCGTTGTAGTCGAGCAAAACCTGTCTGACGAGATTTTGTGCTGCTTCCTTGTTTTCCACCTCCGTATCGATGATGATGGTAGAGGGGATCGGGTTGTTTTGTGAGAAAATATCCTGGTTATCTTTTGCTGCAACTTGTTGGAGGTCGCTCAGGATATTTTCGCTGGATTCGGTTCCATTGGTTTCATCCAGCGTCAGAAATAACTTAGGTCCCTGGCTGTCTTTCCAGATCACGGAATGATAGCTCTTATCGCGGGCTTCAATCGTGAAAATTTCCCTGCTGACATTAGATGCCACCATTTTTTCCAGGCCCTTTGGTGCAAACCTTCCGAGCATGGTCTTATTGATCTTCACCAATGGCTTTTTCGCACTGACATTGCGTTCTGCTACTGCGAGACCTGTGCCGGAGTTTGTGTCAAAATTGCTCTGTTTCTTTTTTTTAAGCGTCGAGGATGGTCTTTTTTTAGGAGGCATAGTTTCGGTATTAAAGTGTATTGGTGTATTGGTGTATTGGTGTCGGGTGTCTAAAGTCTATCGTCTGAAATCTAACATTCTAAATCGTATTCCTTCTTTGCCTTCCATTTCCGCTTTTCGGGTTCCCGTCACTTCTTATCATGGACAGAAACTCAGCGGTTTTTGCAGCGTCGATCCTGGCCTTTTGCGGAGCTTTGTCACCTTGTTCTAATCGTTTGGCGATGGCTGCTTCGGCAGCGCGGAGTGCTTCTTTGCGGTCGATCTTGCCATTTTTTTCAATGTTGAAACCAAGGCGGGCTGCGGATTTTACGGCTGCTTCTTTCGCCGCTTCGGCTCTGTCTTTGTTTTGTGGCAGTTTCATTTTCGAAATGGCAATTTCAGCGGCTTGTACAGCTTCCTTCCTGCTGACTTTTCCGGGAGTTTTTAACTGGATACCCAGGTCTGCAACGGCTTTGGCTACAGCGGCTTCTGCCACCTGGCGGGCGAGCGCTCCATTGATCTTGCCGCCCGGAGCTATGGAAGCACCCTGAGCCGCTGCCGCAGAGATGGCGGCCGATTTTGCGGCTTGTATTCTGGCGGAGCTTGTGTTTTTCCGGGCAACTTTAGCCTTTTGTTTTTTCATTCTCCTGCCTTTTGACTTTTTTAATGCCATTTTTTTTAGTTTGTAGTTCGTAGTTTTAACCGCAAAGAGCGCAAAGGAACCGCGAGGTTCGCGAAGTTTCCTCTATACTCAAACTCCACACTCAAAACCGCTTTCAAGCTCCTGCCTTATAGCCCACCACGAAATTGATATTTCTCAAATTCTTTTTATCACCTTTCAATTTCAACACCCAGGGGCTGCCGTTGCTGCCAATGCTGAGACCGTTGGTTTCCAGGAATTTGGAATCTTTCAGCACCAGGTCTTCATCGTTGTTCAGGCTCAGGCTGATGTTTGCAGGCTCAAACAAATCGAACTTTGTAAAGATACCGGTGATGCGGCTGCTGGCCATATTCTGAAAATGATCGCGGTGGATCGTCAGGGTCAATTCATCGCTTTCGGGATCATCCAAAAAGGCGTTCCATTCGGTTGGGAAATCGTAGTTCATATCGAAGAAACGCACGGTCTGGTAAGGTTTCAAAGCGCCTCTAACACTGTTGGCAAACGCTTCTCCGCCCGGCAAGGCCGTGTATTTGACATTGATGACCACATCGACCAGACGACTGACATTGAACGCTCCTTTTTTGCCATTCAACTCGAGCCGCCATGCCGAAACCGCTCCGGTTCCTTCAAAAGGCAGGTACTTATCGTCGTCGAATCGCAGCTCAAACATGCCGTTGTTCTGTTCGTATTCATCGACATGAGAGAGTGCAACCTGCTGGTTGGCTTTCCAGTTGTTGCGGATGGACAGCGGCTGGTTGCCTTTGGGATTCAGCAGGAATTGTACAGCTTTCGGGTCGGCCTCAATGATGGTTTTGTTGTTCAGTTGTGTCAAAGTAGCATTGATGGTTTGATCCTGCGTCGATTCAAAACTGATCGAAATGGTTTTGATCTGCCGACAATAATGTCCCGGAAAATCATAATCGAACATGGCTTCTGTCAGGTTGAATTCACAAATTCCTTTGCTCTTCAATTGTAGGAAAGCCATCGGATCGAGTTCCAGCAAAGAAATGGATTTGGATATCTCCAGCCTTCGGCTGTCCGTTTCAAAATATGCCTGCTCCATGCGATCCAGGTCAAGCCCCAGGCTTTCGCCGGCGAGCAACCCCTTTCGCATGCTGTCCCAGTGGGTTCCGGTTATAAAATGCACCTCGTTTTCGCGGATGCCTCGTTCAAACTGGAAAGCTTTTTCGGCGTATTTGGCCATGTCATAAGCGAGTTTATAACTCTGGAAATACAATCCCGAAAGTTTGCTGCTCATCCACTGGTAGAGTTCGTGGTTCGTGAATTTTTGATTCATAAAATTGGAAACAGACTCGTTGTGTTCTATTTCTTTTTCGTGTAAAGCGATCTCGTATTGCGCTACCTTTTGCTGGATCTTTGCGGCAGCTAATTGGGCATCGAGTTGCCTGATGTCGCTTTCAGCCGTGAGGAGTTGCAACTCCCATTCTTTTTCCATGCGTTCGTGTTGGGCGAACATGCCGAGCACTTCGCCGGTTACGCTCAACCCCTCGCCAAGCGATTCCAGCGTTTCAGCAGCCGAGCTAAAGGATTGGCCGATATTGGAACCGCCGATCTTTGTACCCATGATAAACGGACCAACCAACGCATCGGGGCCTGCACTGAAAAAGCTGGAAACGAGTTTCAACACCGAAGAAGCGATATGCGAAGTGGATGCAGCGATCATGATCCCGATCTGTGCTTCTTCCGTTGGCAGCATGCCTTTGGAGATGATCTCCTCCCAGTAGGTTTTTCGGTCTTTGGCATTTTGAAAACTCTCTTCCAGAGATCGGATGTTTTCCGTGGCTTCCTCAAGATGTGCTTCCCGCACTTTGGTCATCATGGAAAGCAAAACACCCTCTTGTCTGACCTGGATGCGGCTGAGCTCTTCGGCGTCTTTCTTTTCTAAAATGGACAACAGTTCTCCGCCAAACTGATTGAGCTTTTGCACCAGTTCTTTGGCTTTATAGACCGTGAAGCTGAAACGGTAGTGCGGTACGGAAACGCTTCTTCCAGGTAGCGCCTGGCTCAGCGATGCTCCCGAACCGAGCGCCTGGACAATTGCCATCGGATCGATGGGCGGCTCGAACAAGGGCAATGCCTGCTTGATGCCCAGGATATTCATGCTGTGGCGTATTTTGTACAAACGGTCTTCCACTCTGTTCCAGTAATCCAGGAACAGTTCATTTTCCGGAATGTAAAAATAATGGTTCTTAATGCTGTGGTGGACGGTGCCTTCCACGACCTCCGCCACTTGCGGCAATGCCTTCAACGTTCCGGTCAGTTGCTCTTCGGCGATATCCCCGAAATCGAGGGAATGGTCATCGATATCCGAATAGCGGAGATCTTCCGAGAGTTTTAACCTGCCCAGGTTTTCCGGCTTTTGTCCAAGCAGATCATAAGCCAGGACATAAAGCATACGGGCTTCGTTGATGCTTTCGCGGGTGTACTGGCGGAAGAGCATATCTCCCCAGTCGAGCAGGTTGTCGATGTAGTTCATGACGATCGTCCTTTGATAGGCCTGCTGCCGCAGCCTTGCTATGGCATGCGGATCGAACGGATCGTTTCGGAAAATGCGCACCTGTGCTTCAAAGTCGGGGATCGTATTAACTGCTTTTGGCGAAAACGGATAGAACTTCCATAGATCCTTCAGCGCAGTTGGATCAAAAATGTATTCGTACCATTCTTTGGCCTCTTCAAATTTTTGGGCATTGTTCAATGATTGCGCAATCAAAAACGGAGCATGGAAAAAGATCTCCCAGTAGTAATTTCCGTTGGCGCCAGAAAAATCGAGGTGATCGGAATTCGGCACACTGTCGATGTAAGCGTTACTGTACGGGATATCTTTTCCATTTCCGAAACCGGGCTTTTCCACTACATTTTCCTGTGTGTTAAGATTCAAAAGCTGCCTGATCCCACCTGAGAATAATTTATTGCTCAAGATCGGAATATTCGTTGTGGTAAGGCGGAAAATGTCATAATGCAAAAGCTGTTTTTCAGGCGCATTGGCGGCAACGCGCTTGGGCATTTTAGGCTTAAGGAGGAAGGTGCCATCTTTTGCCTCGAAAACAAACCAGTCGGGTTCGCCAAAGGTGAAATTGGTTTTGGTCTGGATGCCAAATTCGGGTCGGAAAGTGTCGAATCTTCCGAAATAATTCTCGCGGAGATTGTACATGGCATCCGATAGTTTCGACAACTGTTGGTTTGTGATGTCGACGAGTTTTTCCGCAGCCTTGTCCAGCGCTTCGGTATGTGTTGTCGTTGATTTGGTAGTTGTGATGGCAGCAGTCAGAGCCTCAGACAACTTGTTCAGTGTAGTTGCATCCGCTGCTGTTTCAAGTGCCTTGATCATTTCATCGTCAAGGGTTTCGAGCTTTCTGGAATATAAGAGTGTCTTGTGGTTTTTATGTTTAGTTTCAATGTTTGTAATGGCTTTTAAAACATCATCTCTTACTTCTTTTGAAACGTGGAGGTTGTTCCATACCACGCGGAACAGCGAAGCGGTGTATTCCAGCTTGTCGAGGTTTTTGGAATGCGCATGAAAATGTGCAGCCACCGGCTCCATTCTTTTTTCTGTTTCTTTCGACAAACTGTTTTTCAACTGAAGGGCTTCACCTGATACATCAGGGAAAGGTTTTTTGGTAATTTCCTTTTTGGCTTCCGCAGCCAGTTCAGCTACAGAAGTTTTCATTTTCTCCAGCTTTTTCTTGTCTTCTTCTTTCGTTGGATTGGTATTGAAAAAGCTTTTCAGTTCGCCGATCTGTTTTTTGAGATCACTAATGCGGTCGCGGAATGTAGCGTTAGCAACTCCAGGTAACAATTGATCTATCTTTCCAATGGCGTTGTCCAACGCATCGTTGAACACCCTTTTCACTGGACTTTCCTTGGTCAGTTCGCTCGACAGAATGGTCAGCGCTCCGTCCAACTCGATGAGTTGCTCCGTTTTTGTCAAAACCTGATCGATCTTTGTACGCGCAGCTTCAAAAACTTTTTGCACGGGGCCATTGATTGCCTTGTCGTAGGTCGCTTCGAGCATTTTTGAAAAATTGTTTCGTTCCCAGGCTAACACGAGCTGCTTTTCGTAATCGTTCCTCAGTTCGCCTTCTTCGAAAGTGAGGTCGGGTTTTACGACCCCGGAGAGCAACATCGTCTCTTTCGGTGTGGTATAGGTCAGGCTGATGTGGTCCTGATTTGTGGAATAATTGAGGTGCAGCTTGTTGAAGAATTTATCCATGTTGAAACTGAGGTTTCCTTTTATGGGTTTTGGGAATCCTTCCAGCGGTTTGAGGTAATTCAAAGCGCCGCCTTCCATGATAAAACATTCGTATTGCCCTTGTTTCAAAAGATACAACACGTTGTTTTCATCCTCAAAGATCGCATCCACCGGGTTCAGGGTTCTCAGGTTGTTGGTGATGATGCGGATGAATGGATTCCAAAACGACTGCAACAAATGCGCGTCGAGGATTAGGTGGAATTTTCCATCTATAAAGTTGAAAAAATTATACCCTCCGTTTTTGTCGATCAGGCACATCGTATTGCCCATTGCAAAGGTGGCGCTGATGCCGTTCTGGAATTCAGTCAGTGAAAAGTTGTTGGGGACATAACTGGCAGGGAAGAAGAAGGGCGTATGAACTTCAGGCAGGTCTTGTGCGATGAACAAGTCCTTGATCGGAGTTGCAGCGCCTTCGTTTACGACACAGTTTCCATCTTTGAAAAAATACCGGTTACCATCAAAACTGGCAGCGGCATCGATCCCTGATTTAAACGCTTCGGGAAGGTTGGGGTACTTTTCTGCAATGGTGATAATGTCGCCGCTTGGGTTTTCCGCCGAAGAAGTCAAGACGTATTTTCCGGAAAACAACACGATCTTTTTGTTTTCAAGGAATGCCGCATCGACTACATATTCGAGGTTGATCCCGTTTTTCAGGACTTGCGGATTGACCCATTGTTTGTTATGGTTGTAAAAGGAATATTTAATGTTGGCTTTGTGGCTCACCTTGCGGTCGGAAGTATCGAATTTGGCTGTGTTGTTTTCGCTGAAAGCAACGGCATTGGCGTCTTCCACTTCTTCGATCTCTATCCAGAAAACCATGATCCTGCCAAAGGCGAAGACCGGGAAAGTGCGCGTGGAATTGATGCTGATATTCACTTTTTCCCAGTTGTTCCAGATGACGCTTCCGCTGTTTGAAAACAGAGCCGTTCTGTAATAGTATTGCATCGGTTCGATGTGCGTATGCCCGAAAAGCACCAGCACATCGTCGTTGTTTTCTTTGTAAACATTGGCTCCCGTGATTTTAAGGTCGCCGACATTTGCAAATTCGTCGAGGTATTCGTTGAAGCATTTTTCCGCCATAGCGCGGTCGATCTCGCCCTGGAGAAGCGCTTGTTCTAACACTTTGAAAGCCGGGGTTTTCGTGTCGCGCAGCTCCGGGCGGATGTAATTTTCAGGATATAGGAACACCTTACGGTTGGCTTCCCAAACGCGGTAATTTCTCATCCACTTCCACCAGGTTTTCAGCTCTTCCCTTTTTGCTTCGTCGAGCTTACCCACCTCTTCGAGGTTGACAAAATATCTGTGGAAATACAACTGCATTGCCGCAATGGCTTCCTGGATTTTAGAAGCGCTGGCGCTGCTGCCCATTTCGATGTCGATCAACAGCAGTTCAAAAAGGTCGCGAACGGTTTCAATGGCGGGATCAGCGTCGATCACGTAGGGCATGAGGGCGTCGCGTTTGAGCAAGTTTAGCTCGTCGTGAATCTGCTTTGAAAGCTTTTCCCAGTCTGTGGTGCTGTTTTTCAAACCCAGACAGGTGTACAGGTGATCGGCAGCCGCGTTGAAGTTGCTTTCGATGTATTGCTTTTGCCAAACCATTTTGTAAAATGACGATGGCGACGAACCGGCCTTGTCGGTCATGGTGAAAATTTCCGACATCTTCAGGATCAGCTCGATATCAAAGTTTACTTCAAAGTCGGACTCTGTTTTCAAAAAGGCATTTTTCCTTTTCAGCCATTTTATCTCTTCGACATCCCAACCAAAGATTTCCGATAGCATTTCGTAAGGCTTCTGCTTGACGCCGGTGTTGTCATCCAACAGGTCATTGAGTGTATGGTCTACCCCGCTATACTCCATTCCAATCTGTTTGTATTGGCATATAGTTTTGAGATCGTTCAGGAGGAAATCAGCCCAGCCGTTCCAGCGATTGACAATTTTTTGCGGATAAATTGCGTCGATGGCCGTATAATTTGAATCGGAATAACGCACATAGCGATCACCTTTGATCAGGTAAGTTCTTCCTTCGAACACAAACCCGCCGTCCACCGATTCTTCAAAATCGACAGGCAGGTTGCCCCAGTTGTCTTTAATGGATTTTGGATAACCTTCGTCGATGAACTCGTTGTCCGGATGGCTGTAGCGGATGTATTGTGTGCCTTTGAACAGATAAGTTTTTCCGTCGGGCGTTACAAAAGCCGCATCAATTGGGATCTCAGGATTGGAAAATGGGTTGTTGGATTTTCCGGTGAATTCCGTTACGGGGAGTTTCGCAGCCTTGTTGCCGGAGCGATAAAAATCTTTGTTTTTAAACAAATAAATATGACCATCTACGCCCCTGAAGGCAGCATCGAGGTCGAAGTGGAATCCATCGGTTTTGATGCCCGAGTCTTCGTTTTCCAGGTTGGCAAAAGTTCGCGGATAACCTTCGTCGAGGTATTCGTAATCCGTTCCGGAATACCGGAAATACTGATCGCCGGAAAACAGGAGGGTATGGCCATTGTTTACAAAAGCGGCATCGACCCGGCTATTTTGCGCGATATTGTTGCGGATAGCTCCGAGCAAACTGACGGGTTGGTCTGTGCTCAGGCTTCGGGAAACGACGTGGCAATTGTTTTGTTCAAAAATATAAATATTGCGGCTGTTGGCAACGAGGGCATTGATCACACTTCCGTCTTCACCGCCGGCAAGCCATTGCAAGCGCTCCTCAAATTGTTCCGGCAGGTTTTCAAAACCGGCTTCCTTGCGCAGGTTTTCCGTGATCGTCTTTGGGTAATTTTCATCGATGAAGCGGTAGTCTTCGCCGGAATACCTGACGTATTGATTTCCTGAAAACAGGAAGGTCGTTTTGCCATTCAGCGTGACGGCGGCATCGATCCTGTTTTGGCGAACGATGTTGTTGTCCATAATGCCCCAATCGGTTTTTATCTCCCGGATTTCGCCGAATTTTCCATGCTCATAACTGACGTAGGCTTCGTCCGAGAAGAAATAGGTCTTGCCATCGATGCCTTTGAATGCCGTTTTGACAACAGAAAAATCATTTTCGTTGAAAGGGAATTCACGCCAGATCCTGTCCAGCGGTCGCGGATAAGTCCAGACGTCATCGGTTTGATTGTACTGCACAAAGGTTTTGTCGTCGATCAAAAACATGTTATCGGCGTCAAACAGCACGGCATTTACATTCGTAAAACCTTCCTCAATGTAAATCGCCGGAAAGTTCCACCAACTGAGATCAGCCATCTGCGGCGCGTGGTCGGGTTTTGAAAAGTCATTTTCAGAATAACTGACAAACCGGAAAATACCTTTGTCATTTGGTTTTTCAAAAAGATAGGTTTTACCATCTTTTATAAAAGCCAAACCCACGCTGTTCAGGCCGCCCCAATGCTCGTGAATAAGTTTCGGGTTTTCATCGGCAAATTGCGGGATCACTTTTTCAGCGCCTGCTTTCGGCGTGTAGCTCACAAACTGGTCACCGCTGAACAACCAGGTTTTTCCGTCAGGTCCCGTGAATGCGGCATCGACCTGGTTGTTGAGGTAAATATTGTTTCGTATCCGGCCCCATTCTTCATTGATGGGATATGCTTTTTGCAAAGAAAGATTGTAACACTGCCCTTGTTTGAACAGGTAGGTGTTGCCGTCTGCTCCGTCGAGGATCGCATCCAACCCCTGCTGAAACTCCTGCGGAACCTTCCTCAAAATTGCAGGCGCTTCGTTTTTCTGGGCGTGGACTAAACCTTCCAGGTGGTTGTGGCATGTCCAGCCGTTCTGATCCTGGATGAACACTTTGCCTTTTTCAATAAAAACGGCAGTAGGCGCTTGTTCGAAAAAGCTGCCGTATTCGTGATAAATCTCATCGGAGACGATATGGCAATTGTCATTTTTGAAAAGATAAACATTCCTGCGGTCGGCAAAGGCGGCGTCGAGTCCCTTGTCCAGTTTGATATCCAGGTTTTTAAAACGGAGCTCGTTTTTCAGGTTTGGATGGATCGATTTCGGGTAACCTTCGTCGGCATATTCGTAACGATTGCCGGTGTACCGGAAAAACTGGTTGCCGGAAAACAGGTAGGTGTATTGCTGCATCAGGGTGATCTCCTGCCCGTTTTCCAAAATAGTTTCAGGCGCATCGAGCACTAAGGCGGCGTCGATCTTTTTGTTTTTTTCAATGTTGTTGGCCACTTTGCCCCAGAAGGAATTGATGGTCTTCGGGTAGCGGTCGTCGATCTTGCTGTAATTTTTTCCGGAGTAACGGATGTATTTTTTCTTTGAAAACAAATAGGTTTTTCCATCCTTTCCGGTAAACGCCGCATCGACGGTTTGGAACGGAATGCTGTCCCAGTGTTCTTTGAGATTTTTCGGAGCAGACCACCAGCGCGATCTGTTGTCGAAAGCGATAAATTGATTTCCCTTGAAAAGGAAAGTGTTTCCGTTCAGGTCATTGAAAACGGCGTCGGGGTCAGTGAAGCCGGTTTCCATCAGGTTGAAATGTGCGCTCCACCAGTTGTCGCCGGTTGATTTCGGAAACCCTGCGTCGTGTTTGGTGTAGTCGTTTGTCGAGTAGCGAACATATTTGCTTTGTCCTTCCGCATTTTCTCCAAACAAATAGGTTTTTCCATCGAGCACAAAAGCAGCGTCCACGCGGTTCAGCCCGCCCCAGTTGGAGGCGATGCCCAGCGGGTAGCCTTCATCCGCTTTTGCATAATTGCTGCCGGAATAGCGGAAAAACTGATCGCCGCTGAACAGATAAGTCTTTCCATCAAGTCCTGTCAGCGCTGCATCGACCACGCCGTTTTCAGCGATGTTGTTTTTGACTTTTCCCCAGTTTTGGGAAAGGTCGTTTTCGGACAGCTTTTTATCCAGGGTGCTGTTGAAACTCGCGTAGTGATTGCCTTTGAAAATGTGGATATTTCCGTCATATCCGTTAAAAATGGCATCAATACCGGATTTGAAAGCGTCGGGCAATCCGGGTATCCAGTTGGTGAGGAGTTTTGGAAAACCTTCATCCACAAAAACTTCGTCGTTTTCAATGCTGTCGGAATAGGCGATGACCTGGTTGCCGGAGAAGCAATACAATTTGTTGTGCATGGTAAAACAGGCGTCGAGCTGTTGAATGCCGTCGAAGTTGTTTTTTACTTTTCCCCAAATTTTGCTGATTACGGTTTCATTAGCTGGGTCGGCGGAACTGATAAACTTATTGTCTTTGAAAAAATAAACGGTGTCGTCAGCGCTTTGGAAAGCTGCGTCGATGGATTTTCCGAAAGCAGCGGGCAGTGCAAAGTCATGTTCGTTTTTCCAGTTACCTTTTATCTTTTTGGGATAACCTTCGTCGGGAGCGGTGTAACTTTCGGAGAAACGCAGATATTGATTTCCGCTGAACAGGTAGGTTTTTCCATCGTTGTCGATAAATGATGCATCGATCCTTTCGAGGTCATCGAAATTGCTATGTACTTTTCCATAAGTTTTTAAATTCCTTTTCCACTTTTTGCTGCCTTTTTCAAAACAGAAATAATTGGCTCCTGAAATGATCCAGGCCGTGCCTTTTTCATCGGTAAATGCAGCATCCACGCGGCTCAGACCTTCAAACTCAGGAGAGATCGCGGAGAGCAATGCGCCTTCGATCAGCAATTTGTATTCTTTGGAAGTGTAAGCCCAAAAACGGTTTTCATGGAAAATGCAGATCAGATCGGTCGTGCCCTCCACGCCTTCCGGCACCTCGAAACCAGAAACGTCGAGTTGCAATTCCAGCAAGGCGTCGAACTTTTTCAGCGCTTTCGGCAGTGTCAGTTTTTCGGGAAATTTTTCGGCCAGCGTCTGATCGCGGAACACAATGTCCGTTTCAACTGGATCCAATCCTGTTTTGGCGATAAGCGCCGCCACCTGGAGCATGCGCCGGTAGGTGAAATTGAACAGGTTGCTATCGGGTTCGTTTTTCAGTTGGTCATCATGACCGATGCCGGCCAGCACAGGCGGCAGGAAAGCTTCAACGATGGTATCATTGTTTTCGAGGAGGTATTTGCTTACGACTTTGATTGTGGAAGCCGGCATTTCAAAAGCTTCCTGAAGCGAGTCGAGCACAGCTTTTTCCTGCTGTGCAGAGAGGGTTTGCAATTTTTCGATGATCTCATACCGGGCTGCGTCGATCTCTTTTGCAATAGCATGGATGACAAAAAAGATGTCTTTGTTATAATCCTGAAACCCTTCCAACTGAAAGTCGAGCGCATTATTGATATTTAAAAAATAACTTATTTTTTGCGACGAAAGCGATCCGTCGTTTTCAGTAAATCCCAACGAATGGAGCTGTCGCGAAATATCTTCCAGATCTGATTGTTCAAAATCGAAATCCTGTAGATCGAATTCGTTGATGCGATATTTCTGGCTGTTCACAATGATCCGCTGGACGGCTGCAAAAACAATGGCATTGGCCTGCTGATCGAAATAGTTTCCGAGATTGAACTGCAAGGCATTTTCATCATTGTCGAAGAAAAGCATATTTTCTTTGCTCATCATCCCCTCGCGGAGGTAATTGGCATTCACTTTTTCGAAGATCATCCCGGCCACGATCTCGTCTGCGGTTTCGTTGAGGGCATCTTTTTCGAGGCGGTAAAAATCTGATTTGAAATCAGAAATTTCCCGTTTTATAGCTTCCAGTATTTTGAAACGATGGGGGTAAAACTTCAATGCGAGGTTAAAATCGCGGATGTCGAGCGAAAGCAGTTCAGCTTTGTTGACGATGAAATTTTCCACATCGAGGTATTCGTTGAATCGAAGGTTTTCCAACAATTCATTGACTTCGGACTCTTTCAGTTGCAATGCCTCGAAAGCTTCGCTGTTGAGTTTCAAAGGTTGCAGCCGGAACTGCGCCATTTTTGTGCTAAGCATTTCATACACCGAAGCGGAAAAAACGCTGATATTGGCGTTGGCTTCGAAGTTTACATAATTGTCATCTTCGGAAAAGAAGTCCGGTTGAAGCACCGTGCCATCCTCGCTGATGTAGCCGTTGAAGATCAGGTTGTCGTACAATTCGGTTTTGCGCACTTCAGACAGGTCTAGCCCGTCGAGGTCGGAGCGGAACACGGCAAATTCACTAAGTTCGGAATTGCCATTGTCTTGCTGGCTGGTCAGGACGGCGGTTTCGTGAGCGTCGTAATGCAACCCCTTGCGGTTTTCTTCAAGGAAAATGTTGTGAATAACTTCAAACACCTCTTTGCTTTCTTCCACGCTGCTGTTGTTGATGCTGAAATCCGCTGCGTTTTCCGGGAAATTCTCCTCGATCAAATTGCCTTCCGAATCAATATATTTTTTGAAAACGAGGTTGTTAAAAATCTTATCCCGCATTTTTTCTTCGAGGCCGAGGTGGCGAAAATCCACTTTTCTAAAAACTTTGAGGTTTCCCAGGGCTTTCGTTGCTGCAAGCGCTGCTTTTTCACGGTTGAATTTTACGATGCGCTGGTCTTTTTCCGAGCACAGATTCAGTTCCGGGTCTTGCACGGTATCGTGGATCACACGGGCAGATCTTCTGTCAAACAGATCGGAGCGGAAATAATCCGGGTGCAGCATCAGCGGCTTGAACTGCCGGTATAGGTTGTTGAGGTTTTCCAGTTTTTTGATGCGTTCTGTTTCAGCGGCCTTTTCGTTTTTGTGCGTTCCGGTTTGTAAAAATTGCAGATCTCCAGCAGTAAAGTTGTTTTGCTGCATCCATTCCGACACGGCAAAAAGGATCTGGATCAGCCAATTCGAGGCTTTCACGTCACTTCCGGAAATGATCTGAAAACAATCCGTTGTTCCGATCTCGTGATGGATCAGCGTCTTGAAGGTGGAATATTTTCGGATAAAAGGATCCTTTTCCAAAACCTCCATCGTATCGAGCAATTCATCCACGCGAATATCCAGCGTTTGGGCGATCTTGCTGATCCTATAGATCAATGACAGTGAAGCGAGATCAATCTCCTGGTCGATGCTCAATGCAACTGTTCCGGAAGCCTTGTCCCGGAAACGAGTGATAATAACATTGAGATCATTTTCAGCAATACCGAGCGCTTTGCTCAAACGCTTGCGGAAAGCATGGTTTTCCACCGAAAGGATATCGCCCGTGCAAGTCAATTCGCCATAATCTGAAAAGGCTTGCGGAAGATGTTGGCTTCCCTTGATGAACTTTCGGTCGATATGTGCAAAAGGCAGGTTGAAAATCCGGTTGAACAGATCTTCGGGCTCCTTATCCGCGCCAAACCCCAAAGTATTGATATTGCTGAAAAATGCACAGATTTCGTCCACCGGCAATTCGTAGCGCACGTGCAATTTTTTGATGACGGCGATTTGTTGCAAAGCATTTGCATCGAGCCGGTTTTCACAGCAACTTCGCAGGATCAGATCAAGGTCGGCAAAAGACAAGTTGATCTTTTTCGCCAATCGAACGAAACGACTGACGCGTTCAAACCACGCATTCGGGATATCGCTTTCGGGCATTTCGCCTTCCGTGAAATCCATAGCTTCCTCTGTCGTTGTGCTGACCTTTATCCAGATGAGATGCTCTTCGCTTTCGTCCAAAGTGACATAACCGCCCAAGCCGGAATTGATGAAAAACGATTGTGTTTCGGGGGTTTCCGTTTCATCCAGGTTTTGATGCAGCAAGCTGCGGAGTTCAACGCCGGACAGTCCCGTTTTTTTCAAAAAAACAGGAATGGCGTACAGGCTGCTCAGGGTCTCTTTGTTGCTCAGATTGAAATGAGATTTAATGTCTTTGACGGTTTTTAACTCCGTAATGAACAAGGTGTGGTCGATTTCCGAAACCTGCAAATATTCCCTGGCGACGATATCCGGGTTGACGTCGATGCTGAATTGCCGGTAAATTTCGTCGGCGCTGATACCGAGAAAATGGAGGTGTTTTTTGATGCGCTCATGCGCCAGGTCATACGGCAGGTTGAAGGGGAAAACCGATTTTTTCAAAACATCGTAAGGCTTGTTGCCCACCTTTTTTTCCAAAAGTTCATTGACGATATCGAGATAGGGTATCGACGAAAAAGTATGTTCGGCATCGAGGAGCATTTGCCTGATATCCTCTCTTCGCCGGTGGAGGTCCGGGTTGTCAAAATTGTCGTCTAACAGATTGATCAGATCGGCCAGGTAAGCCGCAGGCGAATAAACGGAGCGGGCTTCTTCGCCTTTCTTAAAATTCAGTTGACCAAAGAGTTCGGAATAGCTGGGGAAATCATTTTGATGGGTCATTATTTTAGGATTTTTTTTTGTTTTTAAGTTGCTGGTTGCTAGTTATGGTGATGTGGTGTTCCCGATTTCATCGTCCCGCTTTTTCGAGAAAAAGCGGGATTCGCTCCGATGTGGTGATGTGGTATTTTGGTGATTGGTGATTAGGTTATTACCATCTGGCAACTTTACAAACCGACAAATCGACAACCCCGATCCCGCCCCGACACCGGTGTCGGGGCGGGAGGGCATGATCAACAAATCAGTAGCTACAGATTAATCTGTTCCAAAAGTTCAGCGCTTTTTTTGAAAAGAAATTCTCAAAGAGCACGAACTGTAATTCCCTTCTGTAATAATTCTTATTTAAAAATTCCGATGCAGCACTTCGGCAAATCAGGGTTGGTTGTGGAAATATAACCAGGGTGATTGCCGATCCGGTTTGAATAGTGATTTTCTCAAGCAGGATTATAACAAACTATAACTTGGCTAAAGCTAGCAATTAATTTTGAAAATACAAAGCTGTTGTTTTGTTTCCATACTGCAATTATTGAGGGTAAAATCCGGCGAAATTTTGTTTTAATAAAAGGCAAGGGGGTTTTTAAGGCTTAAACATGAACCCAAAAAATCTCAGGATTTCTGTATCGCCTGGATTGGAATCACACTGATCCAGTGCAACTTCTTACAAAGAAGTTTTCAACTTGACTGATTGCTGACACGTTTGAAAAAAATCATCCCACAAAAACAAGAGTCACAGATTATTGCTAACTTTAACGCACTATCAGCAAAATGCAATCTGACTGACATCAGGTAGCTTTCAACCGTTTTTAACTTTTTAAAACAAATTGCTTTCGCCATCATGAAGACACGAATACCCCAAGTTTTCTTTTTTTTCATTCCATTGTTATTTTTTATAATCAACCTGAACGCCCAAAATCTGGTACCTAATCCAAATTTTGAGGATTACAGTTCTTGCCCTACTGGTGAAGGCCAGATTGATGTGTTAGATGACTGGTATTCACCAACGGCTGGAACTCCGGATTTTTTCCATGGATGTTTTGGTCCAGGTATTGGCGGAGTAGGAGTTCCAATAAACTTTATGGGTAACCAACTAGCATTGTCAGGGAAAGGTTATGCCGGATTTTTAGCCCATGTAATGTCAGGGGGATGAGAATATTTACAAATTGA
>CAZKDA010000085.1:0-18510 GCA_964551455.1 uncultured Saprospiraceae bacterium | reverse complement strand
TACTATTGGTTTGTTCCAGTATGAAGCCACTGCCCAGACAGGCTGCTTGTTCAATGTTACAACGCAGGAGTGGGAGACCCCTGCCGGGACCCCTTGTGTCAACACTATTGTTACAGCCGTTCCTTTTTTGAGGATCATCCCCGATGCACGCTCCGGCGCGATGGGCGATGTAGGCATTGCCCTTTCACCCGACGCCAACTCGATGGTGCTCAATGCTGCCAGGCTGGCCAATGTAAAATACGACCTCAGTGTATCAGCCACTTACACCCCCTGGCTGCGAAATTTGGGGTTGCAGGATGTTTACCTGGCTTATCTGGCTGGGTATAAAAAACTGGATGACCTGCAAGCGATCGGAATGAGCCTTCGCTATTTTTCATTGGGATCCATTTCGTTTACCGATGAAAATGCCCAGCCTCTGGGTGAGGGACGACCCAACGAGTTTGAAGTAGCGGTAGCTTATGCCCGTAAATTGTCTCCGAAACTTTCAGTAGGCTTTACGCCAAAGTTCATTTATAGCAATTTGGCTTCCGGCCAGCGAATTGGCGACGTGGAGATCACTCCGGGGATTGCCGGTGCAGCGGATTTTTCAATGATATTTGTAACGCCGATCAAACAAAAAAGTGGCAATGATTCCGAATTATCCATTGGCGCTGCCATCACCAACCTGGGTACCAAAATCTCCTACACGAATTCCATCAACAAAGATTACATCCCAACCAATCTCGGTATCGGCGGAGCCTGGAAATTCAACTTCGACGAGTACAACACGTTTACCATAGCCGCCGATATCAATAAGCTGCTGGTGCCGACACCTATACTTCCCGCTGATCCAGATTATGATGTTGACATGAATGGAATTCCGGATTACAAAGAAAAATCAACCTTTTCCGCTATGCTTGGATCATTTGGCGATGCGCCGGGTGGCGCTGCGGAAGAGTTCCGTGAACTGATGTATTCCATTGGGTTGGAATATTGGTACGACGAACAATTTGCCGTTAGGGCGGGATATTATACTGAAAATTCAACTAAAGGCAACCGCAGGTTCTTTACCGTTGGATTAGGGTTGAAATACAATATCTTCGGGTTGAACTTTTCTTACCTCATCCCAACGACCAACCAGCGCAACCCGCTCGACAACACACTCCGGTTTTCACTCCTGTTTGATTTTGGAGGTGATACCAACTAAAAAATATCTTTGAATAAAAAGCGGGGAATTTCGGACGTCCGAAATTCCCCGCTTTTTTTATACTTGTTCACGGATAAACCCGCCTGACTGCACGGGTACGTTTCGGATTTTATTAATTCCGAAATTTACCGTGAACAGTTATACCGACTAAGCATAGGTTATTTTCTAAATCCGAAACCTATGCGGTGTCGTGTATATTATTCCATCACCAGTGAAAAATTACGTTGCCGTTTTCCGTCGGATAACAGAAGATAATAGTTACCCGGAGATAATCCGCTTGCATCGATCCGGGAGTTGGCGCTACTGGTTTTTCCGTTTCTAACTTTCCGCCCTGCCGGGTTGTATAGCGTCCAGTTCAGGTCAAGTTGTTTCGGGTTTTCAATGGTAAAAAAATCCTGAGCGGGATTGGGAAATACGTTGATCGCATCCATCGGTGATATACCGGCAACTGAGGAAGTTCCATTCACCCACTGGCTAATGGAAAAGGTTAACATCCTTTGTGGCAAAACCAACTGATTGTTGATCACAAATTGTTCGGAACAGACATATCCCTTTTCAGTTCCGGAGAATGTAATGGCCTCTGTCTGGCTGTTGGTCAAACCGGTTCCGACCGAGATATTTCGTTTGTTTCCGGAGAAAAACATTTCGTCTTTAAAATCGAAAAGCAGCCAAATAAAATTGAACCCGAATTCGGTGTATCCCAGCAGAACGATTTCCTTTTCGGAGCTAATATCAGCGCCGGTAATCAGGCCATCGACATTAAAAGTTTCCTCCAATTCCGCAGTGTGAATACCAGGCGTAGCCGGCAGCGAATAGTGTTTGGTTTGGTTGTCCAGCCAGTTTTTGGTGAATAAATGCAACTGATCGTTGTAAAAAAAGAAAGCTTCGCAATCGAAATTGTGGTTGTTTGTATTTTCCGAAAAATCTACCTGGTCGCTGTAATGGAATTCGATCACTTCAGCAATTGCGGTATCGTTGGTCAGATCATTTTTGTTGATGCGGTAAATTTTAAGATCGGTTCGGTTGCCGGCATTATTGCCAAAATCTCCGATGAACAGGTGATCTTCACTTTCTGCCAGGTCTTCCCAATCCACGTTTTCGGCATTTGCAATCGTCACGGTTTGCAAAATATTCCCATTGATCGTGTCGATCTGGTACAATTGGTTTTCGTTTCCACTGTCATTGTGCACCCAAAGCCCTGTGTCGAGCCATGCTGCTCCGGAGCATTCTTTCAATTGTTCAGGCAATTCGGCGACCGGTTCGAGGTTGGAGGTCGTGACCGGATAGATGCACGAACCGTCATTTTCAACAGCTATGGGATCGAAATTCAGGGCTTGCGGATCAGTACAGCCGGTTTGAGCGGCAGCGCTGTAAAAAAAACAAAGCAGGAAAATCGTGATAAGTGTTTTCATCAAAAAAGATGCTTTTATAAAACCAAAAAAAACTGCAAACCTGTAAGCCGGATTCTGTGATCTTCAGTTGGAAAACCAACCGGAGAACCTCTATCATTTATCTAGCCCCGGCATCGCTGCCAGGGTCTATCTGCCTACCCTTCCTGACTTTCCCGAAACGGGAAAACCGGGCGAGCAACCCGGAATGCAGGAGCCAAAAGCCCCGGCAGATCAGGATATACATGGCATTTCCACCCGCAAGGTTTATCCCACCGGGAGGTTGCCCTGCCGGTGCGTGCGCTCTTACCGCACGTTTTCACCCTTATCCCGACGTGTCGGGACGGTAATTTTCTGTGACACTCTCTGTATCACGCTTTCGGCGTGACCCCATTCGTTAAATGGTGCGGCGCTCTGCGTTGTCCGGACTTTCCTCATCCTCCGATCTGATCGGAGGCCGCGATAGAGCGGTTTGCAGTTTTTTTTGTGTTGTAAAAATATAACCGAATTGGCATACTATCGTTCCATAAATTCGTTCGGACAAAACATTCGTTGGAAAAAAGTTTTACCGTATTGTTAAATGTTATTAATTTTAATTTGTAATTAATTAAAATTATGCAACTTACGGTCAGGTTTTGAAAATTTTACAACACACACCCTGATTTTTGATTATTTTTGCAAAAGAATATCCCTGCGTATCCGAATTCCCTCATCGTTTTTCATTAAAGGAATTTCATCAATGATGATTGCAAGATAAGCTGTTTTTGGATTGGATTTTGTGGTTAAATTACAAATAATGATAATGCTTCTACCCTTTACAGTTTTTAGACCAGGATTCACCCCTTCAGCCTTCGATTTATGACAAAGCAGCAATATTACCATTTAGTTCTCATAGTTTTAATGTTTGGGATTGCGGTCGGGTTCAATTATTTTATCCGGGTGGCACCACAAACGAAAAGCTACGTTGCCCAGATCAATCACCACCTCCATAAGCTCGAGCATGAAGTGCTTCAGGTTTTTGATGATCCGGAGTTTTTGATCCGGCAGATCGAAAATTCCGGCAATGAATCCGAAGTGACGGAAAAGGACTTTAACCGCCTCAAAATGCTGGCTGACCGGCCTTTTACCATTGCTGCATTCAGCAACGATTCCCTGCTTTTCTGGACCAATAATTTTGCATTCCCCGAAATGGCGCATCTCTCCGGCGCTTCCGGCAAGCGAACTTCAAAGTTTATAAAAACCAACAATGGATTTTACGAATTGGTGCTTCAGCGAATGGAAGGCGGAACTTCTGAGGGGCTTATTGTTTCGGCGCTCATACCCATCAAATATCAATACAGCCTTGAAAGCGATTATCTCAAAAATGAATTTGTAGCCGGGAAAAATATTCCGCATGAGTTCCAACTCAGCGACCGGATCAGCCCTTTTTCAATAACCACCTCAAAGGGCGGTCATTTGTGTTATCTTTTAGATGAAAAAGGCTACATCAGCACAGTTCAGTTGAAGATCGGACTATGGTTGTATTTCCTGGCTTTTTTAGTACTGATCGTATTTTTCAGCGACATTTCCAGGCATATGATCAGAGGCGGGCGCGAATGGCAAGGGGCGGCATTCCTCATCGTGTCGATCTTCGGCGTAAGAGGCATCAGCCTGTTTTTCAATTTCAGCGCTAATTTTTCAGCGCTTCCGCTCTTCAACCAGGAAGTAGAAACAAACATCAGCACAACGCTGGGCGATCTGCTGATAAATATCGTGCTGCTGTTGTGGGTCATGGCTTTTTTCCACAAGGAAACACAAGTGCGATCTTATGATCATTTATCAAAACCCGTCAAATTTGGCCTGACCACGCTCAATTACCTGGCGATACTGGCTGCGATTTTTACGTTGACAGGCGTGCTGAAAGCGCTGGTTTTTAATACCAACCTGACTTTTGATTTTGAAAACGTATTCACGCTCGACAGCCAGAATTTGTTTGCGGTGACGGGGATCATCTTATTGCTGATCGCGCTTTTTCTCTTCAGCCATCGCATGATGTTGACCATTGAAAAGATCGGATTGAGCCGGTACAGGCGGTTGATCGCCCTGGCGATTGCCACAACGGTTTGCGTACCTGTTTTTTTCGCGGTCGATTTTATCATTTCGCCAGCTTATCTTTTGCTGATCGCTTTTGTTTTCATTTTGATTTTCGACCTTTTCATCGACAGCGGCGTCACCAACTTTACCTGGCTCATTATATGGCTGGTCATCTTATCTGCATTTCCTTCCATTTTGCTTTTCCGGTACAATTCCTACTTTGACCGCATGACGCGGGTAGCTTATGCAAAGGAACTGGCGGACACAAAAGACCTCATCGCCGAAAACGCAATCGCGGAGTTAAAGAAAAATATTGAGAACAATGACCACATCAGGGAAGCTGTTCCACCATTTCCTTTTAAGGTTGAAAAAGAAGCATTGCATGATGCCATTGACAAATATTACTCCGGTCAGAGTTATTTATATTACAATTATAATTATACGGTTTATGGATTTGACCGATATGGAAATCCTGTGATTGAAGGCCAGGTTAAAGACAAAAAAAGTTTCGATAAAGCGCTGGCTTCATCCCAACCGACGACCAACCAGGAACTGAAATACCGCGCTGGCGACGGAGAACAGAGCGCCTACCTCACGCAACTGAGCATTCAGCCGGATGAAAATCCGCAGAATAACCTGACCATTGGCATCGAATTCCAAAGAAAAAGGAGGGATCAATCGAAAGTTTATACAGAGTTGCTGATCGACAAGCCCTATAAAAACCTGAAGCACCTGGCAAAATATGACTACGCCATTTATAAAAATAACCGCAGGGTCGATTCCGAAGGAACCGTTTATGGTAATGCCCTTTCGGTTGAAGAATTGCCGGAAAAAGGGGAACGGAAAGAGGTCGTGGCAGGCAACCGCTCTGAATTGATCTACCATTCTGAAGACGGTGGCGTGGTCATCATTGGTCGGCAAACTGAAAATTATACTAAGAAAGCGATCTCCCTGTTTTCCTATATTTTCAGCCTGTTTTTTGCATTCATCGTAATCTTCGCTGCGATCAATACTTCGGTCAAATTCCTGCCCGAGTCTCTGAAATTTTACCTCCTGACAAAACCCTCGCTCAAAAACAAGATACAATTGTCCGTGATCGGGCTGATCATTGCTTCCTTTTTCTTTATCGGTTTTGTGACGATCTGGTTTTTTAAAAGCACTTCAAACGAATACCACGAAAACAGGCTGAAGGTCAAAACCAGCTCCATCAAAACTGATGCCTTGCACGACCTTTCGCTGATCGCCGGCAATAACCAAACCGGCCTTGATCTTAAAAAACTCAACCTCGTCGAGCCATTGTCAAAAATACATCGCATCGATGTGAACCTGTTCGACCTGTCCGGAAAACTGGTCAGTTCCTCAGAGGTGGATATTTTCAACAAAGGAATTGTCGCTCCTCAGATGGGAGCCTTGCCGTTTTATATGCTCAATAATCAAAAACTGCCGGAATACATCCAGGAGAATGAACGCATCGGAAAACTGGCCTACAAATCGGCTTATATCCCGCTGAACGTGAACAATAAAACCATCGCTTATCTTGGGCTTCCCTATTATTCTGAGCAAAGTAAACTGAAAAACGACGTGACCTTGTTTATGAGCACTCTGCTCAATGTCTATGTATTTTTGCTGCTTATAGCAAGCGGACTGGCCATCGCCGTTGCCAACTCCATCACCAACCCGATTGCCATCATTGGCGAAAAACTCAAGCAATTTAAGCTCGGCGGCAGAAATGAAATGCTGGAATGGAAAAGCCAGGACGAACTGGGCGTGTTGATCTCCCAGTATAACCTCATGGTTAGAGAACTTGATGAAAGCGCTGAAAAGCTGGCACAATCAGAACGGGAAGGCGCCTGGCGCGAAATGGCAAAACAGGTGGCGCATGAGATCAAAAATCCTTTGACACCCATGAAGTTGAGCATCCAATACCTGCTTCATGCATTCCATTCAAACCCAGACAATGTAGAACCTTTGTTAAAACGGGTTACCAGCACTTTGATCGAACAAATCGAAAACCTGTCGCAAATCTCCACAGAGTTTTCCACCTTCGCCAAGATGCCCAGGGCTGAAAACCAAAAGATCAACCTCAATGATCTGGTTTATTCGGTTTACGACCTGTTCAACAAAGGCCAGGAAATGGATATTTCCATCAATCTGCCGGATGAATCGTTTTTTGTTTTTGCTGACAAAAACCAGCTCATGCGCGTATTGACCAATTTGATGAAAAATGCGGAACAGGCGATCCCGGAAGGGCGGAAAGGCAGTGTCGATGTGCTTCTTTACGAAAAAGATGATTGTGCCATCATCAAGGTAAGCGACAATGGCACCGGAATAACGGATGACAAAAAAGACAAGGTTTTTGTACCCAACTTTACTACAAAAAGCTCCGGAACGGGATTAGGGTTGGCCATTTCCAAAAACATCATCGAATCGGTTCGCGGTAAAATTTACTTCCAAACGAGGGAAGGTACAGGGACTGACTTTTTCATTGAATTGCCCATTGTCGATGTCAGGTCTTATGAAGAAGCAAAGGTAAGTGTATGATCCGGAAGCGGAAGTTGTTCAAACATCCAACATACGCCCAAACCGCCGGTTGAATCCTGCGATGCCTTGCTGTCCTCCGGTGTGGATAACCATGATCGCAGAACCCTTCGGAAAAAATCCTTTTTCGATCAGATCAAAAATGCCAAAAAACATTTTTCCCGTGTAAACAGGATCCAGTTGGATCGCGTGTTTTGCCTTAAATCCGTTGATAAATTCGATGAGCCGATTGTCAAACTTTGCATACCCGCCAAAATGATAATCGGTATTGACAGACCAATTTTCAAGCTGCTTGCCGCAAAAATCAGTAATCAGATTTTCTACTTCTGTCTGCAAAAAATTACCTTTTAACACAGAAAAGCCAATAGCCTTTTGTTGTGGCGCCAGCGCAACAGCCATTCCGGCGAGCGTGCCGCCCGTGCCGCAGGGCATACACCAGAAGTCAATTTTATCCTTTTGCGGGCAATCCTCGATGATCTCGCTGCAACCCCTGAGCGCCAGCCTGTTGGTGCCTCCTTCGGGGATGACATAAACGCTACCCGGCAAATCCATTTTTTTTAAAATGGCGTTTTTGTCATGGTAATCCGTCCGGCTGACAAAGTGCAAGGCCATGCCACAATCCTGGGCAAACTGAAGCGTCGGATTGAGCAAGCCGGGCTGCTCGCCGCGAATGATCCCGATGGTTTTGAAACTATATGCTTTTCCTGCCGCTGCGCTGGCATGGATATGATTGGAATATGCGCCGCCAAAAGTCAGGAGAGCAGTACAATTTCGTCGTCTGGCTTCCAGCAGGTTGTATTTCAATTTTCGCCATTTGTTGCCCGAAATTTCAAGATGGATCAGGTCTTCTCTTTTTACAAACATTTCAATTCCGGCATTGGCAATACAAGGCTCTTTAATGGTCATTACCGGGGCTATTAAAACGGTATTTGCAAAAGATGATAAATTTTCCATTGCCACAGAGGAAATTGCTTTTAAGAATAAATCCTGAAAGAGCCTGCCACGCTATGGCATAGGCGAAATAAAAGTTCAAGTATTTTGAAACCTTAACGATTCTTTTTTCGTGTTAAAAAACTGATAACTATGGCCATTACACATATATAAAAAGATACATAATATTTATTTGCCACGTATGCAAATAATGCGTTACCGCTGAACAGATTACCCGAAATTAAAAACTACCGGCTACAAAAATGTTTTGATCCGCTACCGGTCATTGAACTTGAAAACAGAGGGATATTATTTTTTCGTGTAAACCCTTGATGGTTGCACGACTTATGAAACACTTATAAAACCGTTATAATCCGATGAAAAAGGAAAAATTGAAATTAGAAAACTTAAAGGTAAAGAGTTTTATCATCTCACCCAAAAAAGACCTTACCTGCAAGGCTAATAACCAAGATGGCGGCTATACCTGGGTTGGTTGAAAACCCAGTTTACAACTGCCATTATTGAAACTACTCCCGGATATTTCTAAAACCAGGGATAATTCCTTTTGCAATAAGGAATTGACTGTCAAACGTCCATTTCCGATCAGTTTTGCAAACAATTTTGGAGTATAAAAATGCTGCGGGAATTTGATTATTGAGCAAAGAGTTGTGTAACATTGCCTTCGAAAAAAATAATCAAATGAGCGGATTTGTACCCTCCCGCATAGAACGCGAAGAATTCGCCAATGCGATCACGCACGGCTTTGGGATATTACTAACGCTGATCGGCAGCCCGGTGTTATTGGGGTTGGGCATGCAGGGTGGCAATTGGATGGAGGTGTTCGGCTTGAGCGTTTTTTGTTTTTCATTGCTTTTGGTCTATACTTCCTCCACGGTTTATCATTGCATAAAAGATCCCTGGTTCAAGCGGGTATTCAGAAAGATCGACCACATCTGCATCTATTTCCTCATTGCAGGAACGCACACGCCTTTATTGTTAAAATTCCTGAGAAATGATCTGGGACTGTTGTACCTGGGCATTTTATGGGCATTGGTGGTAGTTGGGATATTTTATAAAAGCTTTTTCCTTCATCGTTTCAAAATCCTGTCGCTGGTGTTTTATCTGGGCTTGGGATGGATGGCGGTGCTCACGCTCCCGGCTATGCTGGATCAGATGAGTGCCGCATGCCTTCGCTGGGTCATTATCGGCGGCGCTTTTTACATGCTGGGCATCATATTTTTCATTTTGGAAAAAGTACCCTACAGCCATAGCATCTGGCACCTGTTTGTGTTGGGTGGCAGCATCGGGCATTTTATAGCCATGATCTATGCGTATTCGTGAAAAACGCGGTTGGAGTATGTATAAACTTATCTGCAATTACCATCCCCACGAAAATCCAAACCTGAATTTCAGTTCGGCAAACCACGCGGAAAGATCGGCATCGGTCAGGTTGTCGTATTCGGAATTAAAAGCCATGCGGTACCCCCCTTCGAGCGAAAGATGCCACCATCGGAAAATATTGACTTCAAGACCCGCTGCGGGTTGTAACAGGAAAACGCGGTCTCTGCCCTCGAATTGGATTTCATAAGTCCCGTTTCCGATGAGCATGCCGAATTTCGGATGAACGACTTTATTGGGAAGGGCTGAGACATCCAGCATAAATCCGCTGTACTTCATGTTGAAGTTTTGAGCAGGCAGGTCGTTGAAAAGCACCCTGTCGTTGATCCGGTACCATCCCCAGCCCAGGAATATGGAATTATTGAATTCCATCCCGATGAACCCTCCGTTGTGAAATACATTGTTTTCACCGTAATTCGATGTCCCGCTGGAAGGACCTCCCCAAATGCCGGTGAGGCGCAAACCACCATATCCAAACAATGTTTCTTCTTTTTGAGCGGAGAGATTCAGCGTAAAAATGATACAACAGATCGCAATGAGAAATATCCGGTTCATAATTTAGTAATTTGTAAAGTTGCTGGTTTGAAGTTTCTGGTTTTCCCGATTTCATCGGGATTTCTAGTTTCTAGCTTTCCCGATTTCACATCCTTTTGATCCTTCCGCCGCCCTTTCCGCCGCGCATCGTTCGCTGGTGTTTCATCTGCCCGCGGTTGGTGAGCGCTTTTTCAAATTGTTTGAGTTGCAATTTGAGTTGCGGCTCCGTCACTTTGAGTTTTTTTGCATTTCGGAAATGTATCATGGCGGCATTCCACTTTCCTTTGGTAGCCTGGATATTGGCCAGTTGCAGCAGGATCATTGCTCTTTCATCGTCGGAAGGCAGATCGATGTTTTGTGCTTTTTCAAACCAGGCTTCCGCCTCGTCGTTGTCTTTGTTTTGCATCGCCAAGGTACCTTTTATCATGCAATAAAAAGCCCTGTTGGTTTTATACAACCAGTTGTATTTAAGGGTCAGGCCTAATCGTTTTTCCGCTTTTTCAAAATCCATTTTCTGGATCAGCATGGCTGCCGACTGTACCGTTCCCAAAAAAATGTAACCGAGCAACAGGATCAGCCCGATCAATAAAAAGGGAAATGCATACCAAAATCCGTATAAGAACGCGAGGAAAATACCTCCCGCCAGCAGTACGGCGATCAAGGCAAAACGCAAATATATATTGATGCTGAACATATTTCTGTTTGTTTGATTTCTTTGAATTTTCGGGGGCTAAGGTACAACAAAAACGGCTTTCAGCGTAAGAATTTTAGCGGATTCAGTTTGGCAATATTTCTTTATGAAAAATTTCCGGGTCAAGCGCTTCGGATGATGGATAACATTTGAATTTAGAAATTTCATTTCGATAAGGGAACTTCTAAAAATTGCCTCATCTCCCGATTTGTCGGGATTTGCAATCTCAATCTAATGGAAAAACGTTTTTAATTACTGATAATCAATCTCTTGCGATCTTTGCGAAAAACCTTCGCGATCTTTGCGGTTAAGATTTTTGAATTTTTAGAAGTCCCCATAAGTTTATCGGGATAGCTTTTATTTTTTGCTGCAAAGTCATGATGACACAAACTGTGTGACCCCGACGCGCGTGCCACTGCCAACGGCCACGCCTGTGGCAGTGGTCGGGGTTAATTATAGATTCGTTTTCAATTCGTACATTCGTGGCTTTTTTAAAAGTAGCCACGAATGCACGAATTCGTTTTTCCATCAGTCTATCGGGATGGCTTTTATTGAATGTAAAAGTCGAGAAATGACCCGATGTAAATTAAAGCAGTTTTTCAAGCTCTTCGATTTTTTGCTTTATCATCAGGTCGGTGGGTTGAAAAGCGCGGGCTTGGCGGAGAAAGTCACGGGATTCTTCAGGCCTATTTTCCAAAAAGCAGATATGTGCGAGATTGAGGAGAGCAAGCGCATTGTCGTTGGCCGAGCGGAGCTTGCGCGCTACGGCGATCTTCAAATGGCTTTCACCTTCTTCGAGATCCCGCTTTTGCAAGGCGATCATTCCTTTGATAAAGTGGTAATACGTGCGGTTTTGTTTTGCCAGCCACTGTGGCTTTTTGATCTGGTTGATGAGGAGTTCTGCTTCAGGTATCTTCCCTTTTTGCAACTTGCTGAACGCCGCCCACACATTGCCAAAAGCAAAATGCGTAAAAAGGAGGATCAGGCTGGTGGCATACAAATACCAGGCGGGCGAAAACCCGTATCTGACGTGAAGCACCACGCCGATCAAAAGAAAAAGAAGGATCAAGGCAATTCGGATCCTGGCTGTAAGCATGACTTAGAAAAAATGATTTGGCTCAAAAGGTCGTCATTTTTCCGATTTTTTCAAAATATCGCCGCGATTTAGCAGCATCCAGTTGTCGTTGACTTCGATGAAAGAGGCGGCAGGAAATACATTTTTGAAAATTTCTTTGTAGAACGACAAGGACCGTTCTATATCTTCATCATTGAAAGCCAGCCGGTTGTAGAGAAGGATGCCATCGGGCGTCAGGAGGTTTTTTACATTTTCCAAAAATGATGTTTCTTCAAATTTTGCCGGGATCACATCGTCCTGGAATATATCGACGGTGATCATATCATATTTTTGCGACGACAATTTTACAAAATCATACGCATCGGCGCAGATCATTTCTACGCCCGATGTGATCTGTGGAAGAGCATATTTGCTGGCCAGGCGAATAACTTCTTCGTCGATCTCGATGCCGGTGTAATGATATTTTTTTCCAAAATTATGTTCGAGCATGAGGGGAATGCTGCCCAGCCCAAACCCCAGGATCAGCACATTTTGGATCTTGAGCGGGTCGAGGTCAATAGCTTCGAAGGCTTCTGTGAAATTTTTATAAAGATCTTCGTAGGAATATATGGCATTAGCCGTGCAAAGCTGGTACCTTCCCTTGACCAGGCTCACCACGAGTTGCGGATTGAATTCGCTGGATGTGCTTTCGATGTGCATTTCAAACACATAACTCAAAAGCTGTTTCCAGAGCGGCTGTTTCATTATTGCATGATGATTTTCTCCCACCGGCGCCATTTTCCGGTTTGATTGAATATATTTTCGAGGATTTGTTTATCCATTTCGTCGAGGTTTGCATTTCTTCTTTCCATCACGAGCATGGCGGTTTCAAGGGCTTTTTCGATATTATAGGTCATAAAACCCTGCGCGCCTCCCCACGAGAATGAAGGGATGAAAGTACGCGGATATCCTGCTCCAAAAACATTGGCAAACACACCGACCAGCGTGCCGGTATTGAACATGGTGTTGATCCCGCATTTGGAATGGTCGCCCATGATAAGCCCGAAATGCTGAAGCCCTGTGCCGAGAAATCGCTCCGCGGGGTAGTTCCATATTTTCACTTCCGTGTAATTGTTCTTCAGGTTAGAATTGTTGGTATCTGCTCCCAGATTACACCATTCTCCGAGCACCGAATTGCCGAGATAGCCGTCGTGCGCTTTATTGGAATATGCTGTAAAAACGGAATTGCTGATCTCACCGCCGGCTTTTGAATGAGGGCCAATGGTCGTAGCGCCGTATATCTTGGCGCCCATTTTTATCAATGAGTGGTCGCAAAGCGCCAATGGTCCGCGGATCATTACTCCTTCCATGATCTCTGCATGGCGCCCGATGTAGATCGGCCCGGTGGTGGCGTTCAGCATAGCCCCCTGAACCACAGCGCCTTCTTCCACAAAGATATTTTCAGCGCCGGCCACGGAATTGGTATCGCCAAGAGGCTGTGATTCCCGGCCCTCCGTCAGGAGTTTAAAATCTTCACGGATAGCCTTATCATTCAATGTAAACAGGTCGGAAAGGCGGGTAATTTTCATAAACGGCGTATCCTCCACATCGAATCCTTCCAACTCTTCGATATCTTCATCGTTCATCAGGTCTTCAAATTGTTCATCATTCAACCTTGCAGCGATCAGCTCGCCATCCTGAAGCAAGGCTTCGTTTTCTTCCAACTGCCGGATGAGCCTGCACAAGGGGTCGGATGGCAATACAGCGCCGTTGATGACAAAATTGTCTTTTGCAATGTGGATCGGAAACTTGCCGGTCAGATAATCCTGCGTTATGTAAGATGCTTTTACATTCAGTTTTTTTTCCCATTTTTCGCGGATGGTCAGAATGCCGACCCTCAATTCGCAGACGGGGCGGGTGAAGGTCAGGGGTAGCAATTGCTCGCGGATCTCGCTGTCGAAAAGAATGACATTTTCCATAAAAAATCGCAGGTAACGATATACCCAAAAGTTCTTGGGTTGCAGGTTTTTAAATAGCGCGACAAATTTACATTATAAATATGGTACATTGACAATTTAGCCATAGAAAATTCCTGCCCGGAAGCAAACACAAAAAAGTCCCGGTAATTTGTGCAATACCGGGACTTTTACTTTAATCCTAAAACCTATAAATCAGCTTTTTTCCTTGTTGGCAAATTTCGACTTCGCAAATTTCTTATTGAACTTGTCGATACGTCCAGCAGTGTCAACAAATTTCATCTTGCCGGTAAAAAACGGATGCGAATAGCTCGATATTTCCAGTTTCACCAAAGGATACTCTTTGCCGTCTTCCCAAACAATAGTTTCTTTGGATGGAGCACATGACCTTGTCAAAAATGCTTCGTCGCACGAGTAATCCTTGAACACAACCATGCGGTAATTTTTTGGATGAATATCTTTTTTCATGTCTTTTTCAAATTTTGGAAGGCAAAGGTAATATTTTTTTGAATTTCATGGAAGCCTCTGAATGATTTTTATTGGAAATTAGGTTGATTGGGTTGATCCCGACCCTTGGTGCGGGACAGGTTGGGTTGATTGGGTTGATTAGCACATTAACAAATTAACAAATTAACAAATTAGCAAATTAGCAAATTAGCAAATTAACACATTAACACATTAACATCTCATATTTTTCCAAAAATGAAATCCTGAAACCCAAGGATCAACTGCCCGACTCAACATAAGCTTTCAATCCTTGTTCAAAGATATTTTGCCAGTTTTCCACCAGGTCGGTTTGAAGATTTGATGCGATGGCTCCGAAAATGGTTTCGGTAAATTGAAGCATTGTGGCGCTTCCGGATTCTTCCAGGCTGATGTGCATGAAAGAGATAGCCGGAAGGCCAAACTTCGGGCTGAGTTGCCCTCTGAGTTGGATACTGCGAGGGGCGTCGATCCCGATGACCATTGCCCAAACCTGCCCTTCTTCTTTTCCGGCATCTTCGTACATCAAGCCGCCGAGCCGGTTTTGCAAAACGAATTCGCGGGTTTTAGAGCTGGTGAAAAATTTATTTTTCCACCATTGCCCCGCTTCTTCGGTCAGCGCCTGCCAAACCCTTTGCCGGTCGGCGTTGATCGTCAACTCAACCATGACAGTGGTGGTACTGATGGTTTTGCTCGTGTCTCCCATTTTTTCTATCGATTGCGCTGCAACGTACTTCAATTGCAGCAAATTGCTAACCCATTGCTCATAGGTTTGTTGGATAGGCTCCGGGTTGAAGTGGTTCCACCTGAACTTACCTTCTCGTTTGACGGTGATCAGGTTGGCTTTTTCCAGGATGCCCAAGTGTTTCATTACTGCGTAGCGTGAGAGGTGTTTGAACGATTCACTGATCTCCCCGGTGGTTTGCGGGGCTTCTTTCAAAGAACTGAGGATTGATCTCCTCGTCGGATCCGATAATGCTTTCCATATCATTTTATTAAATCGCTCATGTTACCTTTTAGTAACATGTCAAAAGTATTAATATTTGATAAAACGCCAAAATTTTTTATCCACTTTATTATTTCTCACGGAACACACCCCGACTGAAGATGGGCACAGAAAGGGGAAATTTCTCTTGTTCTGCGTCAATCAGCGGAATCAGCGGGCTTTTTTTATTTCCCGCAGAACTTGTGACCCCGACATGAATGTCGGGGTTATCGCGCGGATTACCGCAGAAAGAAAAACAATCTAAAAAGTTCTGTGAGTCATTTTTTTTATTTCTACCTGAGATGGAAAGAATTCAAAACTTTGCTTTTCGGGGCAAAAAAATTATAATGCTCAAAAGTTGCTTTATTAAAAAGACAAGAATTAATGAAAGGAGCAACTTTGCCAACCCTTTGGCCTGAGAATCCGTCTTATTAATTAAACCCTGTTTTATGCAAAATATCTTACCCTTGTTTATCTTCTTTCCAATACTTTTAAATGCGCAGAATATCCCGAATGCCGGATTTGAAGACTGGTACATCGGCGATGTGGTTTTGGAAGCCGATCAATGGCAAAGCTCCAATTCTTATACCTTCAATCAGTACCTGGTCTATTCGGCAAATCCCGATTGGGAGTATTTTACGGAAGGATTTACTTCGGTCAGGCTCACCACCGTTGTGCTCGACACTTTGGGACCTTATGCCGGCCGCATTGTCAGTGGCTCGCCGATGATGGATTATGAAACTTTTCAACTGGATATAATCTCCGGAGGTACGCCTTTTCCACACCGGCCCGAAAAACTGACGGGGCAATACCGCTACCAGTCGCAAAGCCCGATAGAAGATTTCGGGCAGGCGCATGTCATTTTAAAAAAATACAACCCCGCCACCGGCAAGCGGGACACTATCGGCATCGGAGAAAATGTGCTGCTGAATCCATCCCCGGATTTCAAGACCTTTGAGGTGCCGATCCAATACCTCGTGGCTGATATGATCCCGGATTCGGTGATCGTGTTTTTTTATTCCTCCCATCCGCAAGCTCCCGTGGCGGGAAGCGAATTGTGGATCGATGATCTTTCGTTTGGAGATTCCACATCTTCGGTGACCGGTGCCATGCCTGCTGTTGCTGCAAACCTGTACCCCAATCCGTTTCGAGATTTTTTAAACGTAGAGATCACTGCGCCGGAAGAAGGGGTGATCGAACTGGTAAGCGCGGAGGGCAGGCCGGTCGCAACGCGCAAGGCAGAGAAAGGAACGCGAACCTTTACAATTGAAACGGGGAATCTTCCTGCCGGAAATTATTTTATTACCTGGCAGCGATCAAGCGGCGAAAAACTGTTTTTGAAAAAAGCGGTAAAAATGCAATGATAGTTTAGTGTGATTTACCCCGACGAGTCGGGGTACGCAGTATGGATAATGTCAACTCTAAAAAAATGGTTTTCAGAGATTGAAACTAATATGTTCCTAAAATGACAAACAGGGCCCCCTGAGTTGTGCGACCCCGATGGGGTCGTTTATTGTTATTATTGGATTGTCTTTCTAACGAACTACGACCACGATGTGGTCGATCTTCATAAGAATAAAAAGTTAGCGTACTTTGATTCTACGCCTCTGGAACTGGAATTTGACCCCAGCTGGGTCAAAGTACGTTAGCTTTTTTTAAACCCAAACAAATGATCGACCACATCGTGGTCGCACAAGTTTGTTATCTTGAAAAGGCACAAGAAATTACAGCAGGTTGCGGGAGTCAGATATAAGCATCGCACGAAGCAAAAAATGGTTAAAACCATTATGCCTCTGGACTGCTTACCATTTATTTCGGTATCGGGTGGTGTTGGTATAAAATTATCAAATTCATAGCTAACATTAGCTTACCATTCGGAGAAAAAAGCATCCCTGAAATGCTCGATGGTATAGCTGTCTCCTTTGATCAGGATCGACACAATGTCAAAGCGGATTTCCCATTCATGGTTCACTTGCTCCATGTACACCGCAGCGGCGTCTTTGAGCAAGGCTTCTTTTTTGGGTGTAACCGATTCCTCCGGCTCTCCGAAAATATCGGAACTCCGGGTCTTCACTTCCACAAAAACCAGCACATCTCCATCCTTGGCGATGATGTCGATCTCAGCCCGGCTAAAGCGCCAGTTCCGCTCAAGGATTTGAAAACCCTTTTCTTCGAGATACTGCACCGCAATGGTTTCACCGCGAATACCCAATTCAAGATTTGTTGACATTGCTGTTGGGAAAATTGACTTTTAAAAACCTGTAAGATAGCAAATTACTATTATTTTTTGGCGGGGAATTACTATTTTCACGACCTGAAATCAAAAAAAATCCACCGGAAACTTTTAAATGCTCGAAAGAAAAAACCCGACAACATCTGCGGCATGGCATCTTTTGCAGGAACATTTTGCAAACATGCAACATCAAAAAATGAAGGATCTGTTTGACGCCAACTCTCAACGCTTCGATCAATTTTCCATTCTTTTTGAAGACCTGCTCGTCGATTATTCGAAAAATATCATCGACCACAAAACGATGGCGCTGTTGCTGTCACTTGCCGGAGATTGCGGTTTGAAAAACGCCATTGAGCAAATGTTTACGGGCAAGGCGATCAACGAAACGGAAAACAGGGCGGTGCTGCACGTCGCTTTGCGCAATCGCTCCAATACGCCGGTTTACGTCGATGGAGAAAATGTAATGCCGGAGGTCAACCAGGTGCTCGGACAGATGGAGCGGTTTTCCGATGCCATAATTCAAGGCGAATGGAAAGGCTTTTCGGGCAAACCGATCAATGCAGTAGTCAATATCGGGATCGGCGGTTCCGACCTGGGGCCGCTAATGGTAACAGAAGCACTGAAAGCCTATCGGAAACCGCACATCAAATCTTTTTTTGTGTCGAATATCGACGGTACGCATATCACCGAAACGCTGCGCGAAACTGACCCCGAAACCACGCTTTTCATTATTGCCTCGAAATCTTTCACGACGCAGGAAACCATGACCAACGCGCATACGGCGCGCCAATGGTTTTTGGAGAACGGCGGTAGCGAAGCGGCTGTCAAAAAACACTTCGTTGCGCTTTCCACCAACGAAGATGGCGTTCGTAAATTCGGGATCGCTCCCGAAAACATGTTCGTTTTCTGGGATTGGGTAGGTGGGCGGTTTTCGCTCTCCTCTGCAATCGGGCTATCTATTGCCTGCTCCATCGGTTTTGAAAATTTCAAACAACTGCTGGCCGGGATGCACGCAATGGATCAACATTTCAGGACTACGCC
>CAZKDA010000084.1:15489-18532 GCA_964551455.1 uncultured Saprospiraceae bacterium | reverse complement strand
GTACAGGAGACCCTTTCGATCAGCGACAGGGCATACCTCATGTTTGAAGGCAGCATACTCAAGGCCGGAACCGCTGAAGAGCTGGCCGCCGATGAAATGGTGCGCAAAGTCTATCTGGGTAAAAACTTTGAGTTGAGAAAAAAAGTGATCGATGCAGACCAATAAAATTCTTTGCTCAGGCGCCTTTCTCTTATTCTTGTCCATTTGTTTCACAACGTCTTGCCAGGAAGCGCCTCTGACGCTGAGTTTCAAACAATTGAAACAGGTGGACTCGCTCGTGAAAAAAGAGATCATCCCTTTGAGGGTAGAGCTGGACAGCCTTTGCCTCTTGCGTTTCGATGAAGAAGTAAAAAAGGCAACTGATTCCATCATTGAAGAAAGACTGGAGGAGATCAATAAAAGATTGAGGCAGTAGGGTAATCCCGATTTCATCGGGATCTACGCTTCGCTCCGATGGGGTAATTAAATAGTTGATTGAGTTGATTAAGTTATTGGTTTTTAGCAGCTAGCAACTTAACAACTCAACAAATTAGCAAATTAACAACTCAACAAACTCCCCTTTTAATGAACGTTGTATTTAGCGCATCCTATTTCATCCGCTTTATAATCGCAATTGTTTTGCTTGCGACCATATCGTCATGTGTGCAGGAGCGCCGCAGCGAAGCCCGGATCAAAACACTGATGGAAACCAAAGTAGCGGAAGAGGTAGAAGACTTTAGAAAAAAACAATTGGCAAGCTGCCGGGAACGCATCCTTGAAAAAGCAAGTCGGCTGGCAGATTCCATCATTTTGGAAAGGGCGCTCACTATTACCATTATCGACACATTGGATCGCCCCATTCCGCCCGATCGCCCGGTTCGGCCTCCAATAAGATCACCGAAGGATACTTCCCCCGTCGCGCCGTTTTTCCTTCCGGACACGCTCCGCTGACCCCTGCTTTTAATCCCGGTTCTTTTCAAGAACCCTTGCGTAAAATTCACTCAATTTATGCTCCAGCTTCGAGACCATTTTTTGGGTATCTCGCTTCACTGACTGCTTTGGCGAAAAAATCTTCCCCAAAACCAATCCTAAGCTGTTCACCCTGATGTAAAACGGAAACGGAGCCGGCAACACTTCAAATTGACTATCAGTAATAATAAGGGCTTCCACTCCCGAATAATCAGCAGGATCGAGGGTTCCGATATAGGCCATAAACACAGAATCTTCGGAAATAGAGATCGTCGGATCGACTCGGAGATTTTCATCAAGCAGAAAACCTTTTCGCGCTCCGTTTTTTAAGGCAACGCTGGAAGTATCGTACATAAAATACACCGGAGAAAATTTGTAATTGTCATTGAAAGCCGCGACGAGGTCGTTGTTGTAGCTGTCGCGTTCGGAGATCGTTGTTTCCAGTTCTTTTTCCAGCTTTTCCCGGTCTTTGTCCTTCACATCCGGGTTGGCGATCAATTCTTTCAGCCTGGTTATTTTGTTGTTGTAAGATTTTAAACGCAGCACTAAGGCGCCGTTGTGCAAATCAACGATAGCTTCTTCGGCAATTGAAACATCAGACCTGTTCAGGATAATTTGAGCATTTACCTGCGTATAAGTAAACAATATGATTACCAAAAGGGTCGAGTGAAATTTTGGAAGGGTTTTAAACATGGTCGTAAAATTTTGAAGTTTCGGAAAAAAATTGACTCAGGCGTTTGAACAAAAACAATTTCCGCCTCAGGCTTTTGCAACCAGATCTAAATTAAAATTCACAAGCTGTACGAACTGCCCGACGCGAGCATTTATCTCATCCTGATCCAGCGTTTTCAGCCTGGCAATGCTGAATTCTTCGACACAGAATGAGGCCATCGCCGAGCCGTAGATCACAGCGCGCTTCATATTTTCAAAAGACAAATCTTCTGTTTTTGCCAGATAGCCGATAAAACCGCCTGCGAAAGTATCTCCTGCACCCGTAGGATCAAATACCTCCGCCAATGGCAGCGCGGGAGCAAAAAATACTTTATCTCCCTGAAAAAGCAAGGCGCCATGTTCCCCTTTTTTGATCACAAGGAATTCAGGCCCCATCGCATGGATGACCCTTGCCGCCTTCACGAGAGAATGTTCGCCGGAAAGCTGGCGGGCTTCTTCATCGTTGATGGTTAAAACGTCGATCTCTTTGATCACTTTTTTTAAACTATCCAATGCGATATCCATCCAAAAGTTCATCGTATCCAGCACAATGAGTTTCGGTCTTTTTTTCATTTGCCGGATCACCTTCATTTGGACTTCGGGCGTCAGGTTGCCCAGCATCACATATTTTGCGGTTTTATACCCTTCGGGCAATACGGGGTCGAAATCCGCCAGCACGTTCAGATCTGTAGTCAGCGTGTCGCGGGAGTTCATATTATTGTGATATTTCCCTGCCCAGAAAAATGATTTTTCGCCTTTTTTTATCTGCAAACCTTCAATATTGACGCCCCGGTGTTTCATGAAATCCAGTTCCTCATCAGGGAAATCATCGCCGACAACAGACACCAGGTTGAGGTCATTTGTAAAATAAGAAGCTGCCAGGCTGATATAGGTCGCAGCGCCTCCCACCACGCGGTCAGCCTTGCCATAAGGCGTCTCGATAGAATCAAATGCAACAGTGCCAACGGATACCAAACTCATGAAATATATTTAATTAAAAAAACCGGACAAAGATTGTACTTTTATTTTGAATGTGATAACTTTGCCCCGCTCTTTTAGAGAAATGTTTTTTTATGAAATATTTCCTCTCCAAAAGCCTCCTTAGCTCAGCTGGTTAGAGCGGCGGACTGTTAATCCGTAGGTCCAAGGTTCAAGTCCTTGAGGGGGCGCAAAAGCTCTGATTTTTCAGGGCTTTTTTGTTTTTGTAAAAACTCAATTTTTGTAGTCTTATGACCTGCTGATACTATTGAAAAACTGCTTCGCCGGTTTAACTCAGATGGTTAGAGCGGTTCCGCTTTTTTGTCAAAAAAAAGCGGAATTAATCCGTAGGTCCAAGGTTCTCCCGCTTTTTTAAAACAAAAAAGCGGGATAAGGGGGCGCAAAA
>CAZKDA010000084.1:0-15389 GCA_964551455.1 uncultured Saprospiraceae bacterium | reverse complement strand
CTGACATATATTACACTGGTCAGACTGACAACCTGCCGCTCAGGTTGCAGTTTCATAACGAACTTTCTCAAAATTCCTTCACTTCAAAACATCGCCCTTGGGTTTTAAAACGCTCCATCCCGGTGGAGAGCCGTTCAACTGCTATTCTGATTGAGAAATATATCAAAGGTCGGAAAAGTAAAAAATTCATTGAACGACTTATCGAAGATCAAGAGGCTATTGAAAAACTGCTTCGCCGGTTTAACTCAGCTGGTTAGAGCGGTTCCGCTTTTTTGTCAAAAAAAAGCGGAATTAATCCGTATGTCCAAGGTTCTCCCGCTTTTTTAAAACAAAAAAGCGGGATAAGGGGGCGCAAAAAGCTCTGATTTTTCAGGGCTTTTTTTTATTTTTCCAACATGTATTTTGTTTACATTTTGCACGCTCCTGCTTCTGACATATATTACACTGGTCAGACTGACAACCTGCCGCTCAGGTTGCAGTTTCACAATGAAATCTCTCAAAACTCCAAGTACCACGAACATTTGCAATTCGCATTGATCTTGTCCGATAAACTTCGCGAATACGATTTGAAAAACCATTTTTAAAAGACAAAAGCTTTTTCAATATCTTCGCAATAATTAACGAAACCAAAAAACATCGACGATGAACTACTGGCTTGTAAAATCCGAACCTTCCGAATACAGTTATGACGATCTGGTGAAAGAGAAAAAAGCAATGTGGGATGGCATCAGAAATTATGCAGCTCGCAACCACCTCCGGAATATGAAAAAAGGCGACATGGTTTTGTTTTACCACAGCCGCGAAGGACTGGAGGTCGTTGGAATTTGCCAGGTAGTCAAAGAGCATTATCCCGATCCGACAGCCGAAAAAGGAGATTGGTCGGTGGTCGATGTAAAACCCGTCAAACGATTGAAAAAGCCCGTTTCGTTGAAGGACATCAAAGTCACCAAACAATTACAGGAAATGCTACTGGTGAAAATTTCGCGGTTGTCTGTCATGCCGGTTGACAAAAAACATTTCGACCTGATCTTAAAAATGAGCGAAACGACGCTTTGAAAAGAAACTTGATTGCAATAGCGTTTTTCAAGAATTTTTTATTGGGATGGAGGGAAGGAGAAGGGAGGCGGGAAACCGGAAACCACAACACCACATCGTAGCGAATCCCGCTTTTTCTCGAAAAAGCGGGACGATGAAATCGGGAACACCACAACACCACAACACCACAACACCACAATACCACAACACCACAATACCACAATACCACAATACCACAACACCACAATACCACAATACCACAAACACCACAACACCACAAACACCATAAATGTACCTTATTGGATATGACATTGGAAGCTCATTGATAAAAGCGGCGCTGCTGGAGGTTGAATCTGGAAATTGCATTGCTGCTGCCACTTATCCCGACAATGAAATGTCGATCGATGCTCCGCAGCCCGGCTGGGCTGAGCAAGATCCCGAAATGTGGTGGACGAATGTTCAAAGCGCTACGGCAAAACTTCTTGAACTAAGGGTTGTCAGCAAAGAAGACATCCGGGCAATCGGCATTGCTTACCAGATGCACGGCCTCGTGGTAGTGGATAAAAATCAAAAGGTGCTGCGCCCTTCGATCATCTGGTGCGACAGCCGTGCAGTTCAAACCGGAGATGAAGCGCTGCTGGCACTCGGAGAAAAAACTACCCTCGAACACCTCTTAAATGCGCCAGGAAATTTTACAGCATCCAAACTGGCCTGGGTAAAAAAGCATGAGCCGGAGGTTTTTGAAAAAACCGATAAATTTATGTTGCCCGGCGATTACATCGCCATGAAAATGACAGGTGAAGTGACCACCACCGTCAGCGGTTTATCGGAAGGCATATTCTGGGATTTTAAAAAGGGGAGGATAGCGCAGTTTTTGTTGGATCATTTTAGGTTTTCTGACAACTTGATTCCGGATATTGTCCCTGCGTTCGGTTTGCAGGGTGAACTTTCCGAAAGCGCGGCAAAGGCACTAAACCTTAAAAAGGGAACCCCCGTCACTTATCGCGCAGGTGATCAACCGAACAATGCCTTTTCGCTCAACGTACTCAATCCCGGTGAAGTAGCTGCAACTGCGGGAACTTCAGGAGTAGTGTATAGTGTAACCGACCGCATTGTTTTTGATCCGCAATCCAGGGTGAATACTTTTGCGCATGTCAATCACGGTGACAAAAACAGGCTGGGGGTTCTGCTTTGCATCAACGGTTGCGGCATTCAAAATGCCTGGTTGAAAAGAGTCTTTGGAAAAAACATGAGTTACAACGAAATGAATACGATGGCAGCCAGGATTCCAATTGGCTCCGAAGGCCTGACCGTGTTACCTTTCGGAAACGGCGCGGAAAGAATATTGCAAAACAAAAACCCAGGCGCAAAGATCGAAGGATTGGATTTTAATCGACACGAAAAAGCACATCTCGCCAGAGCTTCGCAGGAAGGGGTCGCCTTTGCTATTTTTTACGGCATGGAGATCATGCAAGACATGGGGATCGATCTTTCCGTGATCAGGGCTTCGGAAGCCAATATGTTTTTAAGCCCGGTTTTCAGGGATACGCTCGCTGCGGTTTCGGGGTCGCAAATCGAATTGTATCAAACCAATGGCGCCATTGGCGCGGCAAGGGGAGCAGGCTTGGGAACTGGTATTTTTAATTCAGAAAAAGAAGCTTTTGAAAATCTTAAAATGGTGGAAAGCTGCACTCCCGATACTTTAAACCAAACCGCTGTAACCGAGGCTTACAAGCGCTGGAAGGCCGTACTGATTAAAAATTTATAACTTTAATTTCATACACTAAAACCCGGATGAACATGGAAGTCGTGACCGGCAACAAACCCTATTTTAAAGGAATTTCAAAAATTCAATTCGAGGGGAAAGAATCGAAAAATCCCCTTGCTTTCAAATGGTATGACGCTACCCGTGTGGTTGGTAAAAAAACAATGAAGGATCACCTGCGGTTTGCCATTGCCTACTGGCATTCCTTCTGCAACGCCAATGCCGATCCCTTTGGCGCTCCAACCCGCCCGCTCCCCTGGAACAAAGGCAATGATGCCATCAGCCGTGGAAAAAATAAAATGGATGCGTCCTTTGAGTTTTTCACCAAACTTGGAGTACCTTATTATTGCTTTCACGATGTCGATCTTGTCGATGAAGGCAAAAGCATCGGGAAGTACGAAAAGCGAATGCAGGAGATGATTGATTATGCAAAACAGAAGCAGCGGGATTCCGGGGTAAAATTGCTCTGGGGCACGGCAAACCTGTTTTCCCACCCGCGATACATGAACGGCGCAGCCACGAATCCCGATTTCCAGGTTGTAGCTTATGCAGCCACTCAGGTGAAAAATGCCATCGATGCCACGATCGCCCTCGGCGGTGAAAATTACGTGTTTTGGGGCGGAAGGGAAGGGTATCTTTCTTTGCTCAATACCGATATGAAACGCGAAAAAGATCACCTTGCGAGATTCCTTTCCATGGCACGCGATTATGGCCGGAAAAACGGCTTCAAAGGCACTTTCCTCATCGAGCCGAAACCGATGGAGCCTTCCAAACATCAATACGATTATGATGCTGAAACCGTGATCGGCTTCCTCCGGTATTATGATCTGGACAAAGATTTTAAACTGAACATCGAGGTTAATCACGCTACGCTTTCAGGCCATAGTATGGAACACGAACTCCAGGTGGCAGCCGATGCCGGCCTGCTAGGAAGCATTGATGCCAACCGCGGCGACTACCAAAATGGCTGGGACACCGATCAGTTTGTGATCAATATTTATGAAACCGTTTTGGCAATGCTGGTGATCCTCGAAGTCGGCGGCTTTAAAACGGGTGGTATCAACTGGGATGCAAAGGTCCGCCGCAATTCCACCGACCTCGAAGACCTCTTCATCGCACACATCGCCGGCATGGACGTCTTTGCACGGGCCTTGCTGATCGCGCATGATATTTTGAAAAATTCGGATTTTAAAAAGCTGCGCACCGAACGATATGCGTCTTTCGACAGCGGAAAAGGAAAAGATTTTGAAAAAGGAAAATTGACGCTGGAAGATTTGCGAAAGATCGCTATTCGAAAAGGAGAGCCCACCCGTATCAGTGGAAAACAGGAGTTTTACGAACAGTTGATCAATATGTATATTTAGGGATGGCAGAAGCAAGATTTCAGATCGAAGCGTAGCGAATCCCGCTTTTTGGAGAAAAAGCGGGACGACAAAGTCGGGACACCGGACACCGGACACCTGACACCGGACACCCGACACCCGACACCCGACACCTGACACCCGACACCTGACACCTGATCGAAGCGAAGCGAAGATCCCGACAAAGTCGGGACACCGGACACCTGATACCTGATACCTGATACCTGAAATCCCGACTTGTCGGGAACACCTGACACCTGATACCGACCACCTGACACCTGATACCGACCACCCTATTTTCGACCAAATACAAAGCATACAATTCCTGAATTTTTTGAGCATTAATTTCTTCTTTTTTTGTAACCTTACTAAAAAATTAAACTATGCGCTATCAGGGCCGTCAAGGCAGCTCAAATGTTGAAGACCGCAGGAGAGGAGGAACCGCCAAAAAAGTAGGTGCGGGAGTAGGTATCGGAACGATCATTTTTGTGCTCTTATCCATACTACTCGGCGAGGATCCGGAGAAAGCGATCCAGCAGATCCAGTCGCAACCAGCCGCACAAACCACAACACAGACCATTAATCCCGCCGAAGACGAACTGGCAAAGTTTGTTTCGGTAGTGCTGAAAGACACGGAAGATGTCTGGAAAAAGCTTTTTGCTGAACAGCTAAACCGCAGTTATACAGAACCTACTTTGGTGCTTTTTAGCGGAGAAGATCGCTCGGCCTGTGGATTTGCAAGCGCCGCCACCGGGCCTTTCTATTGCCCTGCCGACCAGAAGATATACATCGATCTTAGCTTTTACGAGCAGCTTAAAACCAGGTTCAAGGCGCCGGGAGATTTTGCGATGGCGTATATCATTGCCCATGAGGTAGGCCACCACGTCCAGCATCTTTTGGGTATCACCACTGAGGTGGCTTCCCAGCAAAGAAGAATGAGCAAAACGGAAGCGAACAAGCTGTCTGTCCGGCTGGAGCTACAGGCTGATTTTCTGTCAGGAGTGTGGGCACACCATGCACAAAAAATGAAAAACATCCTGGAGGAAGGCGACCTCGAAGAAGCGCTCAATGCAGCCAGCGCAGTAGGTGACGACCGCCTCCAGATGCAGGCCAGAGGTTACGTCGTTCCCGAATCATTTACCCACGGCACATCTAAGCAGCGCATGGATTGGTTTTACAAAGGCCTTCAAACCGGCGACCTCAGACAAGGCGATACTTTCGGCGTACCGTTGTAGCAGGGATTTGGAGCATTTCTTGCTTATGCAAAAACATGCGTTATCCTGCAACATTCATCGATGACCTGCCGATACTCCTCAAAGTTTTTCAACTTCCCGGAGATGCGCTGATCTACGATCCGAAGGCAGCAATTTCAAAAAATAGTTATGAAAATTTTCAACTCGTTCGCCGCATGAACATCGAGGTGATCGCGCGGGCGGATAAGAAAATGCTGATCGATTGCTCCGGCGAAAATATCCCTGACGAGATTTCATCTGCTTTTGAGGCTGTTATTGCTTTCAACCCGAAAGCCGTTAGTTGTAAAAAATTTCATCCTGAGTTTTTTTATTACATCAACAGCCCGGATGGCGCTATGCGTTGGGTTTTTCCAAAAACGTTGAAACAACCAGGTTTTCTCAGTTTTTACAATAATAATTTCGGGCTTAGAGCGACTGTTTTTCAACATGTTGTAAAACTGGCTTTTCAGACACAAACCCAACATTTGATCTGCTCCGGCAGGTTTGTAGTTTTTTCAAAAAAAGCCAATAACGTCCATTCGCTTTACGCCGGCGAAGAACATAACTTTTCGATTTTCACAGGTTCTCCAGGGCCGCACCGGAAAGCGGTGATCGCCTTGCACAAGAAAAATGAAACCACTCATTTCATCAAATTTCCATTGACGGAAAGCGCAGAATTGCTGGTTAAAAATGAATGGGATCACCTCCGGTGCCTCAACCGGTTTCAATTTAAAAACATCGAAATTCCGCAGGCTGTGTTGCCCGAAAAAGGGATAAAGGTTTCCAACATCAGGCCGCAACAAATCAATGCGCTGAATACTTCGTTGCAAAATGTACATTTTTCGGCGGTGTTGGAATTGCATGAACGAACAGCGCAAACCCGTCTTCTCTTTGAAATACCTTTTTGGAATCAATCGCTCGACGATATTTTCTTTTTAGTGGCCAATACGGATAGTTCCGCCTTTTCACAATCCACAAAAGTGCGGCAATTGATCGGCAAACTTTACGAAGTTTCCCAGCAGTTAGATGAGGAAACGAACCTGGCTATCGCTTATTCTCACGGTGATTTTACACCCTGGAATATGTTTTTAGGTAAAGACCGGATCCACCTGTTTGATTGGGAGATGGCCGCACTGCACAGGCCAATGCTCTACGATTTGTTTCATTTTATTTTCCAGTCGCAGGTGGTGATCAAAAGAAACAATTTCCGAAAGGTAGCCGAAGCTGTTGACAATATGAGAAAACACCCGGCTGTGCGAAAACTGATCGGCAAATACGATATTGATTTCGATTTGCACTACCAGTTGTACTTGCTTTTCAACTGTAGTTATTTTCTGAAATTATACATTAATCAAACCGTTGTTCCGAAACAAGTGCTCTGGCTGGTCGATTGCTGGACGGAGGCTTTTCAGGATTTATCCACTCAAAAAATATTACTCGCCCAAAGCTCAAGAGCATAATTTTTTCTTTTCTTTGATGTGCCACCGGATTTTGTATAAATCAGCGGGACACTTTATATTTCTCACTGAATGCACCCCAACTGAAGCCGGGACACAGAAAGGAAATACTCTTTAATTATGAATCTGAAGCAAAAATCATTTTCGGGCACGGAAAAATTTTACTTTTTCTTACATTTCCTTGCCGTCATCTTTGTTTGGACGGGGCCGTTTCTGGTTTCATGGAAAATCATGATCCCAGTTTATGTCCTTGTGACGATCCAGTTTATCATTTTTAAAAGTTGTTTGATGAACAAAAGGCATGGATTGGATGAAAGCGATGATCACACTTTCTATTCCGAAGTGTTTGAACTGATGGGTTTTCAACCTGATCGCAAAATGCTCAAATTTTTTGTTCGCAAGGTTTTGAATATTTTTTTGACCATAATGACTTTGCTCTGGCAGCTTGTTTTAGGCAACAACCCCTTGTTGTTTTAACAACTGTTTTTCATAAAAAAAACACCACTGGAGTTGACCGGCGGTGTTTTTTTTGAGCAGGAGAGCTATCTATTTTCGCTGCGCTTCCATTTTCACGATATTTTGATAGGTTTGTTTGTAATTTTCATCCACCTGCCTGATAATCTCTTTCCTGAAATTTTGGTCGTTAAAAAGTTTTTGTAAGCCCAGGTGATTGTCAACGTCGATGCCCCGCTCGCGGTAAGTTGTTTCCAATAAAAGAATAGCTTCTTCAATTTGTGCAATATCGAGCGCCGGAGGCACACTGGCTGCTATAAAATCTTGCTTCGATGCTTCTGTTTCGGGCGTATAAACCGTGCCGGATTCAAGAGCAGCAAGTCTTTTTTCTAAGGTTAAAAAGTCTTTTTCCAGCTTTGCGATGCGTTTCTCCTGTTGCACTGCGAGCCTTGCAACATCATTTGCGTTGAGGCCTATCGCCATATTTACCATCGAAATTTTGCCGTCGCCGGAAGCCGCAGACCAGGCGATTCCCACTATTTTACCGTACTGCTCAGGCTTGATGCGCTGAGGCGATACCGCTATCCCTGTCCCGTCGTTCAAACCCGAAGGGAGAATATAATCGCCGGTCAATACCTGCCCGCGAACCTTTACGGGGATTTGTCCCATAAAAGCCACTTTTTCAAAAAGGTCATCGTTTCCGTCCATCGGCATATTTCCCAAAATAGCAGGCTTGGTTGAGATCACCAGGTACTGTTCGGCGATGCCGGTATTTTTAGTGATCTTTCCTCCGCTTACCCCGACAATATCTCCGGCAGACATGACCTCGCCGGCATCCTTTCGTTCCAGCCATTCCGCATAATCGGCAGACCCGGATTGATAGGTTACCCCTAAATTAGTAAGTTTAAAAGCCTGATAAGCTGTCAGGTTTGCAACCGCCAGGATTTCTTCTGCAATGGCAATGGCAACAACTGAAGGCTCGGGAGGACAGGCCACCGCTCCTACACCAGCGCAAGCATTGGGAAGCGCTGATAGCCCGATATTGACCCCAGCAGCCACCACTTCAGCAGTGTAGATCGAAGTTTCAAAAATGTATTCAGGAGTGGAGGTGGCTTCGCCCGCAGTTTCGCCTTCTATGCGCCCAATAGCTGAATTACCGCTATCGAAAAAAGTGATGAAGTTGTTGCTGTTGTTTGGGGTGCCGGCGTTTACTTTTATGGCAATTCCCTGATCGCTGCCTTGTACCCGCAGCGGATAGGCATTGTAACTGGCATCGCCGCCACCGACATTGGCATTGATGGTCACCTGCCCGTTCAATGCCGAGTTGCCGCCTACCGTGAAATTGTTGTCAATGGTTCCGTTATTCAGGGCATGGATATTCAAAAAGGTGCCGTCTCCTCCGGCGGTTATGTTATTCACGACTGTAATGTTGTCGCCAAACGAAGCGTCTTCCCCGACAAAGAGAACACTATCAATGACCGCCTCCTGGCCTTGCACATATAAATTTTGAACGATGGTGGAATCGCCTTTTACTTCAAGGCTTCCGCCAATTTCAACGTCACCGGGCAGAATGATGTCACCGTTGGCCTTTATCCTCAGTCGCTCGAGATCGTTGGTGCGAAAGACCAGATCGGTGGAATCAATGTTGCCGACAAAATGCTTGTCCGGATTAGTTTTTTCAAGACCTTCGATATTCCACCAGGGTTGCCCCCACCAGGGTACTCTGCCGTCGCCGTTGGGGTTTACCGGAACAAGCCGGTGAGCGCTACCCGCGTGAAAAGCATAAGGTACGGTGAGCAGTTTTGTGGTGTTCATCACCATAAATTCATCACCGGCATTTTCGTCTATGGCTACCTCCAGCCAGATTTCTTTAGTCTCCCAGGGTATTTCTTCAAAAACGCCCGACAGGGGTTCGCCTTCACCGATGGTAAAATTGAACAAGCCGTGGTTGTTTGTCACGACCTTGTGTACTTCGCTGTAAGCCGCGTCTTGCCTTTCAATGTTCGATATTAAACTGATCCTGATGCTAATTTCCTTTTCGGAGAGCGGCTGCCCTTTGGTATCCCGTGCAACAGCCTGGTAATTCATTCCCTGTGGTAGGTTTTGGGCAAGAACCGGAATTGTAAACAATAAAAACAACAGCGTGTTAATGATTATCTTTTTCATGGGGGGTAAGTTTTTTTATTATAAAAAAGGGTAAGGTTTTTTTTGAAAATGTAAAAGTCTTTTGTGTAAAACTGTTACAACTTTATGAGTTTGAAGCTGTGCATGATTTTCCCGGAGCTATCGGCAAATTGCAAAAAATACAAACCGGCGGGGTATTCATTCATCATAAAATCCAGTGTCAGGCTGCCTGCCGGAAAGGTGTTTTTCATCAGCACTTTTCCTGAATAATCTAAAACGGCGTGATAAAAATCTGTCTCCACCGGATGATCTGTTTGCAAGGTAAACCCTGCGTGGAAAGGATTTGGAAATACTTCCACAGAGAACTGTCCGGGAAAGGCAGGGTTCGAATAATCATTTTTCTGATCCTGGTTAAAATAATAAGTTTGTAAAAACCCTTGTTTGCAATAACCGAATGGAACATTTTCAAGGGTTATAAGCGGCTCTCCGAGCGTCCATTCGAGGATTATATCCTTTGCAGAAGTGGCTTCTCCGGCTACGCCAACGAGTTGTCTTTCAATGGACTGGGCGGTGAGGCAGCATGTAAAAAACAAAATCCCGATGGTAAGAAGTTGAGGTTTTTTCATAAGCGACCATTTTTAATTTTCTACAATATAAAAAAATATTTACATGTTTAAAAATATAATAACCAGGGGGTTAAATTTAATCTTTGTTGAGTATCAATATTCCTCGAATTTCATTTTTTAAAAATTGAGCTTTTTAACAAATAAAAAATAAAATTCTATACTCAGAAAAAAACCAACAGCGAGTGCCCTTTAAAAAGAAATTGCTATATTCAGGACGTGATCAAAAAACATAACTATGGAGAACCAATGGATTTACATTCCGACCGACGAAGCTAAAGTTGAAAATCTTCAACACGAACTAAAGATTCATCCTTTGCAATGCCGTTTGCTGGTGCAGCGGGGAATTACAGAACCCGACGCTATCCGGCGATTCCTTCATCCGGATCTCAAAGATCTTCACGACCCTTTCCTCATGCGTGGAATGGCTGCCGCCGTTTCGAGGATACGCCGCGCGATCAACCAAAAAGAACGGATATTGCTGTACGGCGATTACGATGTCGATGGGGTTACTTCGGTGGCCTTGTTGTTTTCGTTTTTGGAAAACTACTCCTCCAACCTGGATTATTACATCCCCGACCGCTACCATGAAGGTTACGGGGTGTCAATGGAGGGGATTGAATATGCCAGGAAGAACGGCGTAAACTTAATGATCACGCTGGATTGCGGCATTACTGCCGTTGAGCAGGCGAAGGAAGCTGCAAAGCATAATATCGATCTGATCATCGTGGATCACCATATTCCGGGGCAGGAACTGCCGAAAGCCTTAGCGATCTTGGATCCGTTACAACCAAAATGCGATTATCCTTACAAATCGCTGAGCGGATGCGGCATTGCATTCAAGCTGGTTCAGGGGCTTTGTCATCATCAGCAGATCCCGGAAGAGGAAATCTTTGGATTGCTGGACCTCGTGGCAGTGAGCATCGCCAGCGATATTGTGCCAATGACCGGCGAAAACAGGGTGCTGGCTCACTTCGGATTGATCAGACTGAACCACAGCCCACGGCTCGGACTGAAAGCGCTCATCAAACAAAGCGGCAGGAGGAAACCGCTCACCATCAGCGATATTGTGTTTGGCGTGGGGCCGCTGATCAATGCTGCCGGCAGGGTCGCCGATGCCACACTGGCTGTGAAACTTTTATTGATAAAAAAAGAGAGGAATGTTGTAACGGAGTATTCTGAACAACTCGGCCACCTCAATCAGCTTCGTCGTGATTTTGATAAAAAAATAGCCCACGAAGCCAATATTTTTATCGAAGAACTGATCGACTTCGACAAACAAAAAAGCATCGTTTTGTTCCATCCGCAATGGCACAAAGGTGTGCTGGGCATCGCAGCTTCGCGCATGGTGGAAAAATACCACCGGCCCGCCATTATACTTACGGCTTCAAATGGACAGATCGTCGGCTCGGCGCGGTCGGTGCCGGGCTTCGATCTTTACGAGGCTTTGAAAAAGTGTGAACAATGGCTGTTGAAATTTGGCGGCCACCGTCACGCAGCCGGTTTGACCCTGGCTCCCGGCAACCTGAAAATATTTTCAGAACAATTTGAAATGCTGGCGGCTCAATCGGAAGCCCTGGCCCTTACCTCACCCGAAATAAAAATCTCCGGGGATTTGCAATTTTCCGACCTCAGCCCTTCTTTTTGGAAAATGCTCAAACGATTTGCTCCTTTCGGTCCTGAAAACCGGAATCCTGTTTTTGTCACCAAAAAAGTAAAGGACACAGGTGACTCCAGGCGACTGAAAAACGATCATCTGAAATTATCACTCCGGCAGGATCAGCCGGAAGTATTTCAAGGCATAGCATTCGGGAAAGGGAAGGCATTTGAGAAGATCAAAAACGAAGCCTTTGACATCTGTTATAATTTGCAGGAAAATCACTGGAAGGGTGAAACTTCGCTTCAGCTCAATATCAAGGATTTTAAATTCCAGGACATGATATGAAACACTTTCATGCAAACCTGCCTGACGGCCTTGAGCACCACGCCGCTGGTATGGCGGGTTCAAGCGGAACGGAATTTTACGGACAGCGTGGGGTATAAGCCGAACGGGAGCTAAAAACGCAAAATACAACCACTAAAAAAGCCCTAATTCTGAACTGCAAACGACCCAATAATCTTCAATAATCCATATCCATAAATCGAAATCCCCATAAGGTTGGAAAAAATTGGCAGGATGGTGCAACGGTCAAGTGTATGAGCAGTAGGGGTTTTGAAGCACTATCTGTTCGGTTAAGCACAAAGATAGCTGAAAGGCAGAAACTTGGATTTATGCACTTTACCCGCTATTGCTTATACGCATTGTTGGCAGCTGGGCTTTCTTCCGTTCTCTGTCCTTATTTTTGATTGTATTGAATGGCTTTTGTCAATAGTTCTTTTAGGGCTTTTTTTTCGATACTGTTTTCTTTGTTGAAATTAATGGAACGGGATTTTTTTGCATCTAATCCACTATTAAAAAGTCCGTTAGGGTCTTCTATCATTGCACCATTAAAAAAGTTTAGCCCAACGTGGGTTTTAAATGCTCCCGGACTACAAACCATTTTTCCGTTATGTGAAAACACCGGGCTGTTCCATTTCCATTCTTCTACGATATCGGGTTCTATCTCGTGGATGAGTTCCCTGATTTCTGTTATTAAGTCGCCCCGCCAATCATTGGCTTTGCTAATGTATTCGTCTATTTTTTCTTTTGTTGTCATTTGTATTTTAGTTTGTTTTCATTTACCCTGAATTTGATAATATCAGTTATCAATTCTACCGGAAGGTCTTCGTTGTTGGGAAATTGAACTGAGCCTTTACCCTGTTTATATTTTGCGAGTCTGTTTGTAAATTCATTATGTCCTGTTGGAGTAGCATAGAATCCGATATGGTTTTTATATCCTGCGAAATAGACCAACGGCTTTTTATAAGTTTTGTAGGCAGGCATCCCATAAGAAATACTTTCAACAACATCGGGAGCATATTTAATAATCAATTCTCGGATGATGTTTAGTTTTTCCTGCATTTCAAATGAAAATGATGCAATATATTCCTCAACTGTAATTCTGTTTTTATCCATTATGACAAATTTTAACTGTCAAAAAACGCTGTAAGTTCCTTTGCCAAAATTTTCGGGTTTACAATATGCGATTGCCCTTGTAGTGTATAATGCTTGGCATTTGGTAAAACCGTTGCCAAATGCTGCATACTGTTTTGCGACCATTTGGCACTTTTACTTCCTGATATGACCAAGGTTGGCATATTCACATTACTCCACCTTTCTTTGCTTAATGGTTTTCCCGAGCCTGTATCGCCAAGAATTTCGGTGTCGTAAGGCAAGGTGTGAGCCAATTGTCTCATTTGTTTCCAAGCAGGCATCAATTGCATTATCCAAACCACAAAAGCGGGCAAACCTATGCCTGTTCGCATAAAATATTTTACGGCTTTTCCGCTTTCACCTTCTTCAGCAAATTCCGTAAGGGTTTTTAAATAATCTTCGGGAAGTGGTAAACGACTGTTGTCTGTAATGTAAGGGGCTTCATAAAGTGCCAGTTTTTCCATTTTCACTCCTGCGTTAGCGGCTTCCAAAGCCAATGCTGCACCTGATGAAATACCATAAACATAAGCGTTTCCACCTGCTTCATTGCTAACGGCTTGCAGATCTTCATATTCTTTTTGCGGCGAATAGGGCAAGGTGTTTCCGCTTTCGCTTCTTCCTCTGCGGTCGTAAGAATAGACCGTAAAATTATCAGATAAGTGTTGAGGAAGTTTTTCATTCGCACCGAATTTTCTGTGGCAAAATGCACCGTCCACAAGAATTAGTGGTTTGCCATTACCTGTTTTGGAATAAGCGATTTTTGTTCCGTCTCTTGATTTTGTATATTCTGTCATATTGTTTTATCTTTTAATGTTTTAGGGGTTAATACAATCTCACATCGTCAGCAATCCAATTTAATTCCCAAGTTTTCCCGTTGTCATCAGAAAATGCTTGTTCAAAGTGTACCGAGTTTTGGGTAATATTAGAGATGATAAAACGTACAAGTATTTTTTTTCCATTATAGATGTCTATATTGTAGAACTCACCACGTCCGTTTTTAAAACCACCAATTGCAGGTACTTCCAAAACTCCACTTTTCATATTGGCATAATTCAGGCTCCATTGCTTGGTCATGGGGTTGTACAATCTTAAACTTGTGCCTTCAATTTTTCCCGTTGCTCCTTCAACGTCAAGTTCTACAATATTTGCCTTACCATTATTAATTTCTCTCACAATGGTTGTACCTGTGTATTCAAGCCATTCATTAGAGCCAGAAAGCGGGCTTTTAAGCACTTTTACAGTAGTTCTCCAGGTTCCATTGTGAAACTTAAAATTATTTTGATGTGTTTCATCTATCATTTCTAAGGGATTTTCAATGGTATGAAAAGGTGTAGAATTGAAGCATTTAAAAGCATTATATACTGCTATGTGCAATGCATCTCCGTGTGTTTTATCATCCAAAAACTCAAAATTCAGATTTGTACTGTCAGATTTCTTCTTGTTTAATTTTAGGTACAATTCTCTTGACGTGCGTTCCATTACTTCTCCTTCCTTGCCAACGGCAATGAAAATGGATTTTTTAGTTTTGTAATCACTTGGCTGGTAGTCCAAAATACTTTCATTGTCCCACCAAAGACTCGGACTCACAATGATGTAATTGTCAAATAAATCAGGATGCTTGAATAATATTTCAGTCGCCAATAAACCGCCAAGCGATTGGCCGATTATAGTTTTGCTGTCATTTGTTCGAAAAGTTGAATCAATAAAAGGCTGTAGTTCTTTTTGGATAAACTGAATAAAGTTTGCTGACTTTCCGGACGTTGGTAAATCCTTGTAGTCAAGTTCATTTGTTGAAGGAAACGTAAAATCTCTTTTTCTGTCAACATTTGAAATACCCACTACAATAGATTCAGGTATCATATTTATCCACGAAAAGGAACCAAATTGAACTATACCGCTGATATGGATAAAATCTTCATCCATTGAGCCGTCTAGCAGATAAATAACAGGATATGTCTTCAAACTATCGATAGAATAACTTAAAGGCAGGTAAATATTCAAGTTTCTATTTTCTCCTAAAACTATTGATTGGATCGTAATTGATTTCCCAATTGAAAATGGCTGTTCATTAACTTGTTTAGGTAATACTTGCCCAAATAAATTGCTGGAGATCAACAGTAATATCATCCCAATTATTTTCTGTTTCATACCTGTTTTATTATTGGAAGATATTTCTCCCTGTTATCAAATAATATGCAAAGCAGAATTACCCAAATAACAATAGCCACTACTATTTGACTTGGGTCAACAAAAATGTGGGTTAGCA
>CAZKDA010000083.1:0-18651 GCA_964551455.1 uncultured Saprospiraceae bacterium | reverse complement strand
AGGAGAAAACTATGAAGAAACTGGAAGTGGGTTTACCCACCTTGAACCAGGTGATTACAGTGCTATAATCACAGACTCTTTGGGTTGTATTCAAACTTACAATTATGAAATAATAGAGCCGTTTGAAGTCAGAATAGATTTTGAGGAAGATTCTCTTTTTATCCGTCTTGGAGAAACTTACCTTTTAGATCCCACTTATAATGCCATTGATCCAATTTTTGACTGGTCACCCTCACATGGCCTGGAATGCGCAGATTGCCCCTACACTGAAGCTAGTCCTCACCATGACATTTCCTATCAGGTAGTTCTAACTGATGAATCTGGTTGTACCGATATTGACTCGATACATATCCAGGTAATTATTGAGCGGGTAGTATTTATTCCGGATGCTTTCACACCTAATTTCGATGGCATCAATGATGTATTTCACATTAAAAGCGGGGATCCAAGTGTGAAAAGGATAAAAAATTTTCAGGTTTTCGATCGCTGGGGTGAAAAGTTATTTGAAGCACGAGATTTTCAACCTAATAATCCTGACTTTGGTTGGGATGGCACTTTTAATGGTAAACCGCTTGATCCAGGAGTGTATGTTTATTACGCTGAAGTGGAATTTGTAGATAATGCAGTTTTAATTTATAAAGGAGATATTACATTGATTAAGTAGATAAAAAAAACCAAAACACATAATTAAAATATCAACCGAAATGAGAAAAATAATCGTTGTTTTTACAATGTCATTGTTGGAAGTCATGGCATTTGCTCAAGATTCGCATTTTTCCAATTATACCTTGGCACCCCTAACTTTAAACCCTGCAATGACAGGTATGATGAATGGCACTAATCGTTTGGTTGCAAATTTTAGGGAACAATGGAGAAGTGTTTTGGAGAACCATTCATACAAGACGATTGCAGCATCTTATGATCATCGTTTTTGCGGTTATAAAGATTATGGAGGAATAGGTTTCAAAGCAATGGCAGACCGGTCGGGCAGTAAAAATTATTCGATATATAACGTAGGCCTGACGATGGCATATAGCAAAGATCTTGGCAAATTGGGTAATTTGTCAGTTGGCGGAGAAGTTGGATTAATCCAGCATAGAGTCAATGTTGACGCTTTTCAATTTGAGAGCCAATTTGATGGTTTTTATTTCGATCCCAATTTACCTAATCTAGAAAATTTCGCATCTGACGGATATACCTTTATGGATATCAGTGCCGGATTAACGTGGTATAATCACCACAAAAACCTGTTTGTCGGTTTTTCAATGCATCATATCAATAAACCGAATTATGCATTTAAGGAACTTGCCTATCCAATCAATTCAGAAGTTGATATTAAGTTCACGGCGCACATAAGTTCTATTATACCGTTTGGGATTATTGAACGTTTCGGTTTAATGCCCCGATCTGTTTTTCATGTGCAGGGAAATCAATGGCAGCTTGTACCTGGATTAGATTTTAAAACCGGATTAGGAGATAAAAACAATCAAACTTTTAAGCACGAATTATATCTTGGTGCAGCAGTTCGATTAAGTGGTCACAACGAAAATTTTATACATTCCGATGCTATAATATTCACGACTAGATTTGGCTTTGATCGTTATACTTTAGGGATAAGCTATGACTATAATATCTCTGGTTTACAAAAAGCCTCCAATCGCCGAGGAGCTTTTGAATTATCATTTGTGTTTGTTTTCGGGGATGACAATTGTACTTATTGTCCTTCATTTTAACGTGAGTTTTGGATTAGGACATCCATGCAAAACCCAATACCGTCATCAAAATTAACACCTTCCGGATTTTTTCCAGGTTTGGGGAATTGGTTTTTGAATGCAATGATTGTTTTCCAAACAACCCGGATTTTGGATGGAACGGGCGCTTCCGGGGTAAAGCATCTGATCCCGCTGTTTTTACATGGCTGGCAGAAATCGAATTCGTGGATGGGGACAAGGTACTCTTCAAAGGAGGTGTAACCTTACTAAAGTGATCCCCACCTCAACACCTTCTTCAGCCACAGATAATCCATGATCGGCACTTTGCCTTTTGCCTGCTGCTGATCGACGATTTTCGGTTCCGCCATGTTTTTCAGGATTTTCAAAAACGACATGTGAGAATGTTTTCTTTCGTGGGATAGTTTCTTCTGTGATTTTATATAATTTCTCAGGGTATCAATGCCGCTCAGCACCAAGCCGTGTTCATTCGTTTCATAATACGCTTTCAGCATCAGGTTATCACTCATCAATTTAAAATAGACGTCTTTGAGATACATATTGGAATTCTTAAACAACCTTATATAGTCAAGGCACTTTTCCGGATTGCCGCTGTACAGTTCTATCACGGCTCTGTCCAGATCAAGAAAATATTTTCTCTCTATTCCGTTGGTTTCCACAATATTAGCCGCATACTTTTTTAGGAAATTCCGCGCTCGCTCGTTTTGTTCCAAAATAATTAAAACCAAAATGGTATTCCTCAAACGCCCGATTTCCAGGATACCGTTTTTCAGCAACTGATCCATGGCTTCCAGCTTTTCGATATAATACAAATACTTTTCCGCGTAGTGGTATGGTTTTGAGTTGATTTTCCGGATGCAAAAGTTCAGCACATGCTCGTAAAACTCCCTGATGTAGGTTTTTTTTAAATATGGCCCATGCGTTTTAAGATACTCTTCCAGCTTGTGCAGGTAAACCTCGCTTCCCTCTGCATTCAATTTGAAGGCATGGTAATATGCCCGGACATGGACGGATTCCGACTGCCGGTTGATTGCTTCCACCTCTTCGGCATCTTTTTCAAAATCGTATTCCATATTGATGATCTTGTACCTGTTGGCCTTTTCGCTCAGCAACCTGATCCTGTTCAGGTCATAAAAGTTTAGAAGCGATTCCTCCATCATCTGTATCTTGGAATCGTATTTTCTTATTTCCTTGTCCGAATTCACGCCCATCTCATAAAACCAATGTTGGAAAAGGTCGCTGTTTTTGTCGCGGTTGTCGGGCTTCCCGATTTCTTTAAGCCCTTTTGTGATGGTTTTATTCGCAAGGTCTTCCAAGCCGTTGGCCGAAAAATAATTGATCAGGTAAGCATTCAGCACATTGGTATCATCCTCGATCTGGATCATGCACAAATACCGTTGTATGGTTTTAAATATCCGGCTATTGATCTTGTTTTTTATTGTCTTATCTGCCAATTCTTTTTTGTTCAGGATACTCGCCCAAAGCGCGTCATCTTCAATTGAGGATGGTTTTTTGAGCAGGTCTATCAATTGGATGCAGATTTCCCGATCGCGAGGCGACAACTTGTTGGAAGGCAATTGAATGAATACGCGCAGATCATTTCGTTGTTTCCGGTCAAGGCTTTCAATGAGTTGGGTCAATTTACTCTTTTTCATTGGTTTGGACAGTTGGTTTGAACTCACCCCTTGATCCCCTCTCTTTTAAGAGAGGGGAAACCGAGCGAAGCGAAGGTGGGGAGAGTTCATAATTTCATTGTTCTGGACAATTAGCTCTTTTTACAATAATGTTAAAATACTGAATTTCAAAAGGTTAAGTTGCAAAACGAGCCGTGAATTTATTAAAATTCTCCGCAAAACCTTTGGATTATCAGGAAAATGTTACCCAAAACGCCTCAAATATTTTGGCCAATTTTGTATTTGCCTGTTTTTTTTAGGAAAGCAATCTTACACACACCAATTACCAAACGATCATTTCAAACTTCTTTACCATGCCCACCGGGCTACCAACTGAAATCTTTAGCTTGAAGATGTATAACCCTCTTCGTCGCAGCCGGAAACGGCTGCGGCTTTTTTATGCTTCCACTTCTACGTTTACTAAACTTCCAAAAGTTTAGTAAACGTAAGAGAAACTTAACCTGCCTCTGCGCAAAAGTGCGATCCCGCTTTAGTCAGATGCAGATAATTTTTGACTAAAGCGGGGGATCGAATCCTTCTTTGATTAATTTAACTAACGTACTGTGACCCCGACGTGTCGGGGTCAGGGTGTTAAGCTTAACCCAGGCGGAATCATTGGCAGTTATTCTTCCGACCGCAGCCTGCCTGCCTTTTGGCACCCGCCCGCCCGTGGCAGTCGGGCTGGTTCAGGCAGGCGCGGTCGAACTACGTTAGCTCTTATTGAAATAATGCCAAAGCGACCCCAGAGCGGGTCGTACAAAAATCCCACCTGTGTGCTATACTTTTTACGGTTGCTAAAACTTCCAAAAGTTTGGGAAACGTGGGGAGAACTTATTGTGCGATGACGGTTCAGAGCATATCGGATTTAAGCTGCAAGCTTAAACCATCTTTGCTCCTGATGTTTAAAATGTGTTTTTACCGCTGCAAATGTCAAAATACAGATTCTTTATTTTTCGCAATTAATCCTATTTTTGCAAACCCGCCCGCTCGCCTAACGACAGACTGACGCGGGGTCTTTTTGAAAAAAAATATCATACAAATCATAAAACGATGCAGCAATTGAGCGAACAGGAAATCGTACGACGCGAAGCATTACAGTCGATCAGAGAACTCGGCATAGATCCATTCCCGCCGGAGCGCTATGATGTGAATTTTAAAACTTCGGATTTTAATACGGCGATGTTTCGCGAACGGTTGTTGCAAATCCTGAAAAATGTAAAGGAAATAGGAGATGCGAAAGCTTTCAGAGATTTTCTGATCGAAAATAAATTTCGGATCGATCAAATTCAGAAGAGCGGGGCCTGGAGTGACTTCGGCTTATCCGAGACGATAACATCGGAAGATGGCGTGACGGTTTCCACTTCAGATTTTATCAATAGTCTTCGCGAGAAAGCACTTGGTGAATTTGCTCCCACGCATTCCCGCCCGAACCAGCCCGAAAGCTTCAGTCGGGCGGGTGCCGAGGGCGGGCGGGTTCCCGTAGTGCGTATAGCAGGCAGATTCATGGGTCAGACAGGGCCTTTCGCAAAATTGCAGGACAGCCAGGGTAGGATACAGGTTTATCTTGGGAAAGGCGAGATCGGCGATACGGATGCCGAAAAGGAACTGAATAAAAAGCTGATCAAACTATTGCACATCGGCGATTTCATCGGCCTGGAAGGAGAGCTTTTTGCCACGCAGACCGGCGAAGTCACTATCCGCCCGAAGCGCCTTAAATTTCTGGGAAAGTCGCTCCGCAACCTGCCGCTGCCCAAGCTCGACAAGGAGGGCAACATCCACGATGCCTTCACCGATCCGGAGCAACGCTACCGCCAACGAAGCGTTGACCTTACCGTAAACCCCAAAGTCAAAGAAATTTTCATAAAACGCGCACGGCTCATTTCCACCATGCGCAATTACTTCGATGAGCAGGGCTGGCTGGAGGTGGAAACGCCCGTTTTGCAACCCATCCACGGAGGTGCAGCGGCACGGCCTTTCCGCACGCATCACAATACGCTGGACATTCCGTTGTATCTGCGGATCGCCAACGAATTGTACCTCAAACGACTGATCGTAGGCGGTTTTGACGGGGTGTATGAATTTGCAAAAATGTTCCGAAACGAAGGCATGGACCGCACACACAATCCGGAGTTTACAGCCATGGAGATTTACGTAGCCTACAAAGATTATTTCTGGATGATGGACATGGTGGAGGAAGTGATCGAAAAGGTGGCCAAGGCAGTTGCGGGTTCAACTTTGGTAAAATATGGCGACAATCAATTGAATTTCGAGGGGCCGTATGCCCGCCTCACCATGTATGAAGCCATTGAAAAATACACCGGCATCGATGTGTCGGAAATGGATGAAAACGCGCTGCTCCAGGTTTGTAAAAAACTGCATATCGAAACCGATAGAACGATGGGCAAAGGAAAACTCATCGACGAGATATTCGGAGCCAAAGTGGAAGACCATCTCATTCAGCCGACCTTCATCATGGATTACCCGATCGAGATGACTCCGCTGGCAAAAAAACACCGCAGTGAACCGGGTTTGGTAGAGCGCTTTGAACTTTTCGTCAACGGAAAAGAGATCGCCAACGCCTATTCCGAGCTGAACGATCCCATCGACCAGCGAGAGCGTTTCGAAGAGCAATTGCGGCTCGCTGAACGCGGCGACGAAGAAGCTATGGTCATCGATGAAGCCTTTTTAAAAGCTTTGGAATACGGCATGCCGCCGACCTCCGGGCTGGGCATCGGCATTGACCGCCTCACCATGCTGCTGACCAACCAGCACAGCATCCAGGAGGTTTTATTTTTTCCGCAGATGAAACCGGAGCGTAAGCCCGCCCGCCCGTGGCACCCACCCGACTGAAGCTTTCGGGCTGGTTCGGGCGGGCTGGAGAAAGAAAAACAGGAGTAATTAGAAATTTCTGTACATGCCGGTCAGCCCGAATAAAGGCAGGTGCGCGGGCGTGTCATACGGGCGGGCAGGTTTTTTAATTTTTAAAATGTACTTTTGGTAAAAAAAAATTATAACATTCAAATGAAAATTCAAATGAAACCTTCAATTCTTACTTTTTTTACAACCCTCTGTTGCTTCTCTTTCCTGTTGCTGTTCAACGCCTGTTCTTCGGAAAAGCCAAAGGAACAAACCGCCGCCGATAAAATAAACGAGGCCATGGATGAAATGCAGAAAGAAATGACCAACACCGCAAAGAGCGCCGAAGGCACTTATTCGGATGCCATGAACAAAATGAACGAAGCTATGGAACAACTCAAAAGCGATGGCAAAGTGGTGGAACCTGTCAATTTCCGCGTCTTGAAAGAAGGAGTCCCCGAAACTTTCCTGGGTATGGAAAGAACTAAAAACGAAGGAGAGACTTCCGGTGCTTTGGGGTTTAAAGTCTCCACGGCAAAAGCTGCATTCAGAGATGGCGACAAATCTGTCAATATTGAGATCGTTGATGTCGGTGGCATTGGTATGGGAGCTATGAGCATGGCTGCCTGGGCGATGGCCGAGATCGACAGGGAAACGGAAGATGGCTATGAGCGAACCACAACCTTTGAAGGACACAAGGCTTTTGAAAAATGCCGCAACGGGAGGTGTGAACTTTCTGTATGGCTCAGCCAAAGGATCATTTTTAAAGCGGAAGGCTCCAATGTCAGCATGGATGATCTGAAAAAAGGCGTGAAAAAAGACGTCAATCTCAACAAGCTCATCAGTAAGGTAGCAGACGCCGGTTGATCGGTTGACATTATGCTTTTTTAGTGAATTTCGTTTTCGTAATCCATATTCCGGTGTTTTTGTTGTTTTGAAAAAAAAACATTTTTCGGAATTTCGGGAGTTCCTGATGCTTTAACCGGCGATACATTCCTTTCAGCAACTTCACAACCCCGACTTGTCGGGGCAGGTTCAACAACTTCACATCCTTACAACTTCTGTTTTTTTATAAAAAAATTGTACCCCGTGCTGAAATTATTCCAGAATATCCATCCCGTTTTCCAGATACTCATTGAAGTACTTTTTATTGCTTTCTTTGCACAGATTGAGATCGTGCTTCCGATTAATAAAGATGGCATTCCGATCACTGGCCAGACTTTCGCCGTGCTGTTAGTTGGTTATTTTTTGGGTGTAAAAAAAAGTTTGGCGGCAGTAGTGATCTATTTGATTGCAGGCGCTTTGGGAGCGCCGGTTTTTGCTGGTGGCGCCGGCGGCATTGCAACCTTTTCCGATAATAGCGCCGGGTTTCTTTACGGATTTCTTGTTGGCGCGGCAGCTACAGGGTATTTTGGTGAAAAGGGCTGGGGCGAAAGTTTTGGAAAATGCTTTGCCGGGATGGTCATCGGAACCCTTATCATCAGCTGCTTTGGAGTTCTGTTTCTTGCGATGAGGTATGGTTTAACCATCGCTTTGCAGGAGGGTTTTTATCCTTATATCTGGGGTGCGCTTATCAAGACGGTACTGGGCGCTACGATCCCGCCATTGTACCATAATCTGATAAAAGAACAGTAGGGGGGATTGGTGATGGGGTAATTAGGGTGATTAAGTTGATTGAGTTATTCAGTTATTGTCAAACTAGCAACTAGCAACTAGCAACTTGTAACCAGCAACTTTCCAAATCAGCAAATTAACAAATTAACAACCTCACAGCCTCGCGATGACCGTCCGGTTGCCTTTTACTTTCTGGCCGATTTCTACTTCGATTTTGGCATTGAGGGGGAGGAAGAGGTCCACTCTTGAGCCAAATTTGATGAAGCCCAGGTCTTTTCCCTGTTGTACTTCATCGCCAATTTCGAGGTAATTGACGATTCGTTTGGCGACGGCTCCGGCGATCTGGCGAAGCAGTATCTCTTCGTTGCCGTTGTGGATGACAACAGTGGTTCGTTCGTTTTCGGTGGAAGATTTCGGGTGCCAGGCAACCATATATTTGCCGGGGTGGTATTTGAAATAATTGACAGTTCCGCTGATCGGGTTTCGATTGACGTGAACGTTTGTAGGACTCATAAAAATGGAAACCTGCAATCTTTTATCGCCGAAGTATTCGAGTTCATGGGTTTCTTCAATGACGACGATCCTTCCATCAGCCGGAGCATAGATGATATTGTCGTCGGCGATCAGGATTTCGCGGTCGGGGTCACGAAAGAATTGCAGTACCAACACAAAAACTAAAAATGAAACGATTGCTGAGGGCAGCAAAATACCAGGGAAAAAAGCGAAAATAAAATAATTGGTAAAAGCCAGAAGCAAAGCCAGAACCAATAAAATTTTATATCCTTCTCTATGAATTTTCATCAATATCAGTTTATTTAAAATCAACACAAAAATAGTAAAATTAAAAATTTTTTACAATCGTTTTTTATCCTCTGATCCACAGCAAATAGACCGTAGCGAAAGGAACCAGGAAAATAAAAGCATCGAAGCGGTCGAGCAGCCCGCCGTGTCCCGGCAACAAATTACCGGAATCCTTGATCCCATAACTTCTTTTCAACATGGATTCGACCAGATCTCCAACGGAACCGAAAATGACAACAATAACTGCCAGGACGATCCATTGGTTCATGGTACAATCAATAAAGATAAAGCTCGTCAAGATAGCAATTAAAATTGTAATCACAGCCCCGCCGATTGTACCTTCCCAGGTTTTTTTCGGCGAAATACCGGGAAACAGTTTTGTCCTTCCAAAACGGGACCCCACCATATATGCCGCCGTATCGTTTGACCAGGTGAGTATCAGCAAACCCAGGATCGTGTCGGTGTAAAAAACATTTTCGTGAAACGCGATGAAATCCAGCAATGCAAAGGGGATGCCTATATAAACCATGCCGAGGATAATAACAGCTACATTGAAAAAGGGTTGTTTCGACTTCGCAAATAATTCAAAAACAAAAGTTATAAAGATCATTGGAAAACACAGGAGAGAAGTGTAAAAAACAAACTTTTCCGGCGAATTCATCATTTCCAGTTTGAGCATCGAAACCAACAAAAACGGCGTCAAGCCAAATGCGATACCAATGACTTTCCTGATCCTGTCGTGTTTTGCATTATTGTGTAAAGTAATGCTCAGAAATTCCCACAGGCATAACCCCGTGATGATGGCAAAAAGCAACACAAAGGAATAGCGTCCGCCGTATAACCCGCCCAGGATAACGGCGACGAATATCAATGCAGTAGCCCCTCGTCTAACCAATCCTTCCATTGGCTCTTGAAAAAATTTTATGGGAAAAGAAATTCAAAATCAAATTTGTTGATTTTTTGATTTGCTAATGTGCTAATGTGCTAATGTGCTAATGTGTTAATGTGTTGATGTGTTGATTTGCTGATTTGCTGATCCTGCCTGACTGCGTTTGGCAGGCAGGTTGCTAATTTGATTTTACCGTTCACCACTAACCACTAACTGTAATGTCAAGATAACTTAGGGACAAATTAGAATTATATGAAACACAATACTTCAATACAATTAACTGAAAAATCTGGTTTATAAATTTGTCCCCAAGTTAAAAGGTCAATACAACTAACCACTAACCACTAAACACTCATTATTCATTTTTTGTGTTAAAACGGATAAAATAAAAACCGGTAGCGGACACGAATATAAATGAAAAAATGATAAGTCCAAGCGGTAAATGGTCAATGTGGTCAATATCGAAGCTCGATATATTATTGGTGTAGAAGTAAATGGCCAAAATTTGGAAGCCATTGTAAAAAAAGTGTGCGATGACCGGAACCCACAGGCTTCCTGAAAAGTAGTAGAAATAACCCAGCATGGCGCCCAAAAGAACGCGTGGCAAAAAACCTTCGAATTGAAAATGGAAAGCGCTGAAAATAACAGCCGCCAGCCAGATCGCGGTGTGAGGGTTTTTGAACAGGTTCTCAAAATTGCGCTGGAGTATCCCGCGGAACAGCAGTTCTTCACCGATTGCCGGGATCATGGCGACCACCACGATATTTAACACCAGTTCGTAAGGCGATTCCACCCTAAGCAAATTTTGCAGCATGGCATTGGCGTTGGATTCAATGCTTTTAGCCCATTCGGGCAGCGAAAGTTGTTGATTCAGCCAAAGCGCGAGTTGAGCGATCGGGAAAGCCATAATCAGCATACATGCTCCCAGCAAACTATTCATGGCTTGGACCGGCAGCGGCTTGAAATGCAATTTTATAAAAACAGTCCATTCTTTTTTGAAAATAAACCAGGCGGTAATGAGCGCCGGGAAAATAAAAACGAACACATGGTTGGTGACCAAAGCGAGGCGGATATAATTCCTCAAACCGGCGGATTGATCCTGTTCCAACTGCTTCATGGCTTCCGCTATCGTTAGCCCCTGGTGATATTCCAGCAAAAAAATTATCCCGTTGGCGATCAATAATGAAAAAAAGGAAAGCAGCGCAAGAAACAGCAAAACCGTTAAAGGATTGATGAGATCTTCATTGGAGAGAATGCGTTTGTTCGGATCTTCGCTGCGCTTATCGTTTTCCATTTTTACCGTTTTGGCTAAAAATAGCTCAAAACTACCGAAAGATGTAAATATTCACAGAAATTGGAAACGATCTGTAAAAGTTGAGGATTCCAATGCGGCTGCACTTTCTCTGATGCACCTGTAAAAAAGGCACTAATGACAAGACTAAGCGTTAACATTAACAAGGTCGCCTTAATCAGAAACTCCAGGGGAGAGCACCTTCCCGATTTAATCCAGGTTGCCAAAGATTGCGAATCTTATGGCGCACAGGGCATTACAGTCCATCCCCGCCCAGACCAGCGGCACATCCGCTACGATGATATTCCCAAATTAAAAAAAGTGGTAAAAACCGAATTCAACATCGAAGGAAACCCCTCTGATGATTTCATGGATATGGTTTTGGCTTATAAGCCCCATCAATGTACGCTGGTGCCTGATGCTCCGGATGCATTGACCTCTGATCAGGGTTGGAATACCGTAGCTCATAGCAATTTTTTGAAACCCATCATAAGCCGCCTGAAAGCCGCTGGTATCCGGGTGTCATTGTTTGTGGATGCAGAAGAACGATTTGTGGAGGGCGCTGAAAAAGTAGGTGCAGACCGGATTGAATTTTATACGGGCAATTATGCTAAAAAATACAAAGAAGACTCGCAGAAAGCTGTCGAATCACATAAACGTTGTGCAAAACTGGCTCAGGAAATAGGAGTCGGGATCAATGCCGGCCACGACCTCAACCTCGAAAATCTCCGGTATTACAAAGAAAATGTCGAAGGATTGGAGGAAGTGTCTATCGGGCATGCCTTGATTTCTGACGCCTTATATTATGGTCTTGAGAATACCATACAAATGTATCTCAACTGCTTGAAATAAGGGAACCTGAATGGATGGATTCGGGTGAAAACAAACGATGTGTCAGTTTCGGAAGCAAGTTAAAAGAACCTATGCAACTAAAAGGTTGATTATTAACCGGTTGTTTTCAGATAGCTTCTATAGGTCAATTTTTTTTGATCCTAATGTTAAGAGAAGTTGAACAAAAAGTTAATTTTCAGTAACCTGATATTGAAAAAAAATTCTACATTAGTCTTTAACAGTTTAAAACAATTGAATTCCTAACTAAAAATTGTATCAGTATGAAAAAACTCTCACATTTTATTTTGATCTTTCTTTTAGCTGCTACTTCGTTGGTGGCTCAAAGAACCATCACGGGTACGGTAACTGACGATTCGGGCGATGCCTTGATCGGGGCCAACGTCCTGGTGAAAGGTACTTCGACCGGAACAGTCACAGACCTTGATGGAAATTACACTTTGGAAGTTCCCGAAGGGAGCAATACCATTGTAATTAGTTACACGGGGTTTGAAACCCGGGAAATGGAACTCGGCGCCTCCAACGTGGTTGATGTCACCATGTCTGAAGGTGTTTTATTAACCGACGTCGTGGTAACGGCACTAAACATTACCCGGGATGAAAAATCGCTCGGGTATTCATCCCAGCAAGTTGATGGGAGTGAATTTACAAGGGTGCAGGAAACCAATGTTGTCGGAGCCCTTGCCGGAAAAGTATCCGGTGTGCAAACTATCGCAGGTGCAAGTTCAGCCGTAGGTAGTTCTGCAAAAGTAAGGATAAGAGGTGTTAATGGTTTGACGGGTGGCGACCCGCTGTTTGTAATAGACGGTACGCCCATGGCCAACCAAAACTTCTCTTCCACAACCGGTGGTGCGGATTATGGCAACCTGGCCTCGGATATCAATCCGGAAGACATTGAAAATGTATCCGTATTGAAAGGCCCGGCTGCAACAGCGCTTTATGGTGAAAGAGCCAAGCACGGTGTGGTCATGATCACTACAAAGAAAGGTAAAGCCCGCAAAGGCGTTGGCGTTACTTTCAGATCCGCATTGTCTTTTGAACGGGTGTATGTATTACCTGAGTACCAGGATGAGTACGCAGGAGGATACACACAGGATTTTATTGAAGTGGTTGACCCGGTAGATGGACAGACTTACAATGCCTTGAATTATTCTGCTGACGAAAGTTGGGGGCCGCGTATGGAAGGTCAAATGTATCGGCCTTGGTGGAGTTGGTACGATGATGAGAATTATGGTACCGAAATTCCGCTCAGCCCAAATCCGGATAACGTTCGTGATTTTTTTGATACCGGAATTACCAACACAAATTCTATTGCTTTCGATGGCGGAACGGAATCATTGACTTACCGGTTCGGATTTACCAACCTCAACCAAACAGGAGTTTTACCAAACAGTAAATTTTCCAGGAACAATGTCAGTTTCAGAACCAATGCATCACTCACTGACAAGCTCACGTTGATCACCAATTTGAACCTCGTTTTTTCTGACGGAAGAGGAAGACCGTCATTTGGCTATTCTCCGCTTACAGGAAACCCAGTTCAATCTTTTAACCAATGGTTCCAACGCCAGTTGGATATGGGACAGTTGGAAAATTACAAGAGTCCCGACGGTACATTCCGCAGCTGGAATATTCGATCTCACACCGATCTCCGTCCACTGTACTGGGATAGTCCTTATTTTACTGTTTATGAAAATGCACCTACTGATGCCCGAAATCGCTATTTCGGTGATATTACTTTAAGGTATGCAATTACGGATAAGCTCAGCGTTTCCGGTTCTGTCCGACGAGACGATTTCACACAAAGGATCGAGGAGCGGATTGGAACAGGTGGCGTAGAGCAGGATTACTACCGTGAGTATGTTTCCAACGGAAGAGAAGATAACTTCGAATTGATCGGAACCTACTCCGATAAATTTAACGACATCTCTTTAGATGCTCATCTTGGTGGAAACCTAAGACAGAATCGCTTTCACTCCAACAATGCTGCAACAGCAGGTGGTTTGAATGTACCTAACCTGTTTAATCTCGGAGCATCAGTTGACAGACCTACTCTGACGAGCTTCATCTCCGAAAAAGACGTTCAATCCGTTTTTGCTGCTGTAAACCTCGGTTTCAGAGACCTTTTGTATGTAGGAGGTACGCTTCGGAACGATTGGTCTTCTGCTCTTCCGGAAGACAATAACTCCTATCTCTATCCTTCGGGCAATATCAGTTTTGTTTTTTCTGAACTGATACCCAGCGAGGTGCTTTCTTTTGGAAAATTGAGAGCTTCTGTAGCTCAGGTTGGCTCCGATGTTGATCCTTACCAAATTGCTTTTGCTTATGGTATCGGTACTCCTTACGGATCAAGACCAACATTTGACGTTCCAAATTTATTGCCCAATGAAGACCTCAAACCTGCCATAACTACATCTTACGAAGTAGGACTTGACCTTAGGTTTTTCAGAAAGAGACTGGGGCTTGACGTGACATATTACGAAAACAACAGTAAAGATGAAATCCTTGCCATCCAGGTATCCGGAGCATCCGGGTTTGGAACTGCTCTGATCAATGCCGGACATATTCAGAGCAATGGCGTAGAACTCGGCTTGAATGCTATTCCTTTTACTAACAGAAATTTTGAGTGGAATACCCGTATTAACGTTGCAAGAAACAATACCAAAGTCATTGAACTGACCGAAGGCATTGACAACTTCCTGTTGGCAAATGGTATTGGAGCAGCAGGTTGGGGAGGCATGACACTTAATGCCGCTGAAGGAGAAGACTGGGGGTTGATTCGCGGAGGAGGATTTACTTACCTTGATGGACACGACATGCCACGTATCAATGCTGATGGTTCGTATGTGCGAACAGCCAACAAAGATCTAGGCTCTATTCTGCCTGACTTCGTCGGTGGTTTTACAAACATGTTCAGAATTTATGATTTCACAATTGGTGCTCATATCGACTTTCAGGCGGGAGGCCAATTCTTTTCTGTGACCAAAATGTTCACTAACTATTCAGGCTTGAGCAAAGAATCTGTTGGCAACAACGATTTAGGGAATCCTATCAGGGACCCCGTTGCAGATGGTGGCGGCATTCGAGTGGATGGTGTTGATGAAGACGGCAACGCACAAACTGTATATGTAGAAGCCATCGACTACTACGCCAGATTATTTGGATTCCATGAAAACTGGATATACGATGCTTCTTACATCAAACTGAGAGAAGTGAGCATTGGATACAACTTCCCCAAAGCGAAATTGGGTAATACCATCCAGTCACTCAACGTTTCACTCATTGCCAGAAATCCATGGTTGATCTTTTCCAACGTAGATGGTATAGATCCTTCCGAAATTTTGCCAGGCGCCAATAACCTGGTATTTGAGGAAAGAGGCCAACTGCCCAGCGCCCGATCATTTGGTATCAGCGTAACGGTTGGACTTTAATTTTTTAATTTAAAAATTGATTAGACATGAAATTTAAACATCTTATTTATTGTATAATTTTCTTAATCCCGGTTTCCTGTGGAAAGTTTGATGACAGAAATCTGGACCCCAACCGACCTGTGAAGGTTGAAACGGGTACTTTGATCACACAGGCACAGCGGAATATCAGCGATGCCGTAGGCTCCGCACTGGGTACGCTTTACACACAGCATATTGCCGAAATAACCTACACCGAAGATAGCCGTTATCAGTCCATTCAAGATAATTTCGACGCATGGTTCACCGGCCCACTTCAAAACCTGCAAACTGTAATTGACCTGAATACTGACCCTGAGACTATGGATGATGCTTTATCCAGTGGTTCAAATGCTAACCAAATTGCGCTTGCAAGAATTCTGAAAGCTTATTTCTTCCAATTCCTTTCAGATCGCTGGGGGGCATTGCCTTACTCCGAAGCCCTACAGGCTCAAAATGGCATCTTCTCTCCTAAATACGATAGCCAGGAAGACATCTACAATGATCTGTTCAATGAGTTGAAAGAAGCTGTTGCCCAAATGGATAATGGCGCCGGAGTAAAAGGTGATTTTATTTATGGCGGTGACATGGAGCAATGGAAACGTTTTGCCAACACCTTGCGCATGAACATGGCCATCCGGATCGCAGATGTGAATCCAACCAAAGCCGAAGCTGAATTTGAATCTGCCATCGCAGCAGGTGTTATTACTGAAAATGTAATGTATCCATACCTTGCCGAAGCCAATAATGAAAATCCTTGGTTTACAAGATTCAGAACAAGGACAGACTACGCTATCAGCGAAAACCTTTTTGATTATCTGGTGAGTATCAATGATCCACGGTTGGAGTTTTTTGCCGATCCTACTTTGAATTCCGTAGCAGGAGGTAACCCTATGATCGTAGGTATGCCTTATGGCGAAACCAATCCTTCAGCTCAGCCACCAGAAGTTTCTTATCCAAATTCTGATTATGTAAAATGTCAGGACTGTGCTTTGCCAATCTTTACAATGGCTCAGGTTCATTTTGCAATGGCAGAAGCTGCCGCCAGAAATTGGACTGCTGATAACGCAGAAGACCACTACAAAAATGCCATTATGGCTAGCTGGGAACAATGGGGCGTTTCTTTCACCTCTACTGAGTTCGATAACTACTATACCCATTCTTCGGTACAGTGGGATGCGGGTGACTGGAAAAATTCGATTGCTCACCAAAAATGGATCAGCCTGTACATGCAAGGGTATGAAAGCTGGGCTGAGTGGAGAAGGCTCGATGCTCCGCAATTGATCGTGCCTGATTTGCCACTGAACCTCAGCGCGGGTATCCCTTTGCGTAATATGTATGGAACTTTGGAAGCCAACCTCAACGGAGCTAACTACACCGATGCAGTAAACCGGTTTCTCGGTGGCACTGATTCTGACGGCGTGAGGCTTTGGTGGGATGTCCAATAGTATTATGAGTTTCCAGTTTTAATATTCTGGAATTTATCAGGAAAACACCTCTTGTATTTTTACAAGGGGTGTTTTTTCATGTTGTTAGGTTTTGGTTCCAACCCATATCTTTGAGAGTGGTTCTATTCCCACCGTAAATTCTCTCCTGCTTAGAGTATCAATTTTTATAAATTAAATTCCTGCTCTCCAGAGAATATTCATCACTTTATTTACTTTTTCGATTGCAAGGCATCAATTTTGAAATTGCTTTTTTCCAAATTAATTTCTAACTTGAAAGGGTGCGTTTTGAACAGCATTTTTTTGTGAACTGATCCGCCAACTCAGGAATGAACCAAACTGCATTTTTACAATTCCTCCAGTTTGAGAAACGATATTCTCACCATACCATTGCCGCATATAAAAACGACCTGGAACAATTCACTGCTTTCCTGAAAAATATTTATTCCATTGAATCCGAACCAGAAATCGGACATAGTCACATTAGATCGTGGGTAGTTGATTTGATGCAAAAAGGCATTTCCTCCAATTCTATCAACCGCAAACTTTCTTCACTTAAAACTTATTTCAAATTTCTCCAAAAAAGAGGTGAGATCACTATAAATCCTACAGCAAAGGTCATCGCTCCCAAAACCCAAAAAAGGCTGGTTTCATTTCTGGATAAATCCAGTGTCGGGTTATTGTTGGATCAATACGAATTTGAGGATACGTATAGCGGAACTCGTGATAAAACTATCCTGGAAGTCCTCTATCTCACTGGCATGCGAAGGTCGGAGCTGATCAATCTGCAACCGGAGCATATCGATTTTTCAAGGAAATACATCAAAGTGAGCGGCAAGGGCAACAAACAAAGGTTGATCCCTTTTACACAAAAACTAGCCGGTGTTTTGACACAATATTTAGAAAGCCGGAATACGAGCTTTCAACATTGCGAAGACTTTGTATTCCTCACCGGAACAGGAAAAAAACTTTACCCCAAACTCGTTTACAACATCGTAAGAAAACACCTTGCAAACATCACATCAAACGAACAAAAAGGCCCGCATACGCTCAGACATACCTTCGCAACACATCTGACCGACAACGGTGCCGAATTGAATGTAGTAAAAGAACTACTAGGCCACAGCAGCCTCGCAGCCACCCAAATATACACGCACAATTCTGTCGAAAAGATCAGAAAGGTGTACGAGCAGGCACATCCGAAAGCAAAGAGAAGTGGTTAGTGGTTTCCCGATTTCATCGTCCCGCTTTTTCGAGAAAAAGCGGGATTCGCTGCGAAGTGGTTAGTGGTTAGTGACTTAACACATAAACACATCAACAAATCAGCACATTAGCACATTAACAAATCAGCAAATCAATTTTTTCATTTCTTAAAAACCTAAGCTATATGAAAGTACACACCCAATCAGTCCACTTTTCGGCAGATGCAAAATTGGTATCCTTTATTGAAAAAAAGATGAGCAAATTAGAACAGTTCTTCGATCAGATCATCAGCGCGAATGTAACGCTTAAGCTGGAAAACTCAGGTCAGATCAAAGATAAAGTCGCCGAAGTCAGGTTAAATATCCCCGGAACGGTATTGTATGTAAAAGAGACAAGTAAAACATTTGAAGCAGCCATAGATAACGCCATTGCAGCCCTGAAACGACAAGTGGTTAAGCACAAAGAATTGTCGAGAATGAAAAGCTGAAGCATAGAATCGAAACTGATGTAATCAATATGTTGAAAAACGAGGGAACTTCCCAGTGAAGTATCCCTCGTTTTCATTTTGTAAAAAAGTAAAATCTAGGAGGAAAAGCGCCGAAAACACTAAGGAATCGATCAGATTTTGGAGGATACGGAGGCGCCTTAAAAAAAAGCGCCAAAAAAGAATGAAAAATTTTCCTTTTATATGGAAAATTGTATCTTTGCAATCGCTTTTGAGAAAATGATCTCAAACCCGCGTGGTATTTTGATATTTTTCAGAAAAAACAATATCAAAATAAGACGTCGCCAGTGTAGCTCAGTTGGCCAGAGCAGCTGATTTGTAATCAGCATGTCGGGGGTTCGAATCCCTCCAC
>CAZKDA010000082.1:0-18759 GCA_964551455.1 uncultured Saprospiraceae bacterium | reverse complement strand
CGAACTCGTTGTCCCAGTTTGTACCGACATTGTTCATCACGGTAAGATTGTGATCGATCACATTCTGTACGTTCTGGCCATAATCGAGGTACATCAGGTAATCATCCGCAATGGCAAGATCGACCTCGTAGCAAGCAAGCATTCTTCCGCCGCCATCGTCGTCGTTACCGTGGTTGTGGCTTTTCTCCAGGTGCCTGGTTCGGCGGTGCATTTCGTCCGCGCCGCAGCTTACATTTTCATTGGGAATGACATCGGATTCCGCATAAATGACCACCCGGCTTTCGGGTGCGTTTTTGTCAAAATTGCGAAGCGGTTCGATAAAATACAGGCCGTCTCCCAACTGAACGGTTCCGGCGAAATGATGATCGTTGATCGTTAATCCTACAACCCCGCCATCACGCTCGGACATATATCCCCGGTAAGTGGTGTTCTCCCCTGCGGGCAAAGTGATCTGGCCTTTATCAGTCTGAACGACAATTTTGTATTCCGGCCCTCTGATGTCGTGTGGGAATATTTGCATCCGCCAGTGGAACTCACTGCCAAAATGAAATTTCAGATAATATTCCTGGTCTCCGCGACTAACATACTCATGGATGGCAGGAATATCAATTTCATAAACGTTGTATTTTTTGAACTGGATGTCCAGCGCCGGATGATCCGGGTTTTGGATCTCAATGCCGATAAATTCTCCTCTTTGCGCAAAACTCAAATATCCCAAAAGCAGGAAAAAGACAAGTGTAATGAACCGTTGCATGTTGTTGTTTTTTGTTAAATACTAGGACTGGTTTCAAAAGTTGATATTTGTCAAATTCGTATTTGACTTAATAATACATAAAAAAATGAAATGCTGCACGAAATGGTCTTGGTTATTTTGGCGGAAAAGCGGGAGCGAATTTAAAAATTTTGTATAAAAAACACCCTATATTTAGGTCATTAATTTGGAATGTCAGCTATTAGCCAAACTTAAAATCGGGATGAAATTGTATTTTTCATTCAAATTGGTTTCCAGGCATGACCGGTTTCCTCTGCAACTTGCTTTTGTTTAGAAATTGGCCTCAGCCCGATTTTGCATTCTTTGTGGTTCATAAAAACCACAGAGGTCACGGTGAAGACACAAAAACCACAGAGGAGGGCTATGTGTTCTAACCCCAACTTTTTTACAGGTCATACGGGCGTGTCGGGGTATAGTTAGTTGGTTATAACATAATGTACAAAACTATCCGGTTTAAAATATCTTTTAGGTTAAATGCACGAAAGCGTTGTTAAATAATATTTACATTGGTTTTTGACACAGACCCGCCCGACTGCATCATGCGGGCGGGTTTTCACAAACCTGCCCCAATGGGTCGTGGGTTTCACAAATTTTTAGAAAGCCTTTTTTTAGAATTTAATTTGCGTAACCCCGACGAATCGGGACAGGTTCGCGCTAATTTGTGTCCTTATATCAATACATTGCTTTTCAACAGTATGTTCGTGCGTTCAACCTGAATATCTTTCAAAAACTGCCATTATGAAAAATCTTTTCCTTATCCAGATCATGTTGCTCCTTCTTTTTTCATGCACTTCCGATCATTCCTCCGGAGGCAATGAAAACCCTGAAAATTCTCCCATGCCGGAAGACATCCGGCAAAAGATCGGGCAGATCGACTACTTCGACGAAGCCCTTTTTTCAAAAGCAGGTGTGGCCATCGATTCCGCTGATCGCGAGAAATTCCTGGATTCACAGGCTTTCAAACACAAAATACCGGCTGAAAGGTTTTTCAAAAAATCGAGAGGTTATCAACAAGCGACCTGGAAGGGTGAAAACAATTGCAGTTGGGCGATTGAAAAATACAGATTGAATAACTTTTCCGACCGGATTTCAAGACATGGCGACACGCTGGTTGTCAAGTTAAAAAACGGTGAGAAAATGGAATTTCACCACGACCATTCCAACCCTGAGCAAATCCTGTATTTTCAATTTAAAAACTACCTGCCCAAAGCCGGTTTTGCCGTAGTCGAATCTTTTCAAAACGGGAAGTGCCCCGATTCTTTCCTGATCGACATCAACGACGGGAACAGTTATCCGATCAATGGCTCCCTGTATTTTTCCGATGACGAAAGCGCCTTCTTTGCCGCTTCTTTCAACAGCGAACCACCGCTGCGTTGCAACAACAAGATCGAATTTTATACTATTTCCAATGGCCAATTGGAAAAGAAATGGCACGTGCCTACCGGCGATTGGGGCGCCACCGATATCGTTTTTATCAACCCGCAAAAAATCCTGATGGAGCAATCCGTCACCGGAGTACCCGCTCAATACAATCGCTACGCGGAATTGTCGCTGGCTGAGTGATCTGTGCGCTAAATCCGGGGGATCGTAGAGGATATGTGCTGTGCAAGCGCAGCACGGGGATAATCCCGACTTTAGTCGGGATGAGGATGGTTTATTCATCTCCGATCATCCCCCTATCCCCAAAACTCAAAGCTGTGATGTATGGCAGCTACTTCACCACCACCTTTCTGCTCAGGTGAACTACTCTAACTCTTCTGCTTTTTTAGTTTTAAAAAGCGGGAGAGGATTTCTACAGGAAAATCCTCTGGCAAGTCCCTCTTTCTTTCACGCTCGTACCGGCGAATTTGCCGTGGGTCGAGGTCGTTGGTATGTGTGAATAGCATTGTTGGCTCAGTTATAATTTTATTATTTTCTTACAAAGCAGCTTGTCATTGTATTTTATCCTGACGAAATAAATTCCCTTTGGCAAGCCACCTACGAAGTATGGACTATTGTCAGTAAAAGTTTTCACGACAGATCCTTGCAAATCTAATAGATCAACCTTGTCGATGAATGCTTCGCTTTCAATCGTGAAGAAATCCTCAATTGGATTTGGATATATTTTTACAGGCTCTTTTTCTACGGAATTAATGCTGCTAGGTAATTCGGGAACGAAGTCACAATCAGCAGAATAGTTATTTTTATATAAACCAAACAAAGTATCTGAGTAACATCTTAATCCTCCTCCCTGATGCCCGTCATACGCAGCTTGAACCCCATCCCACGGTAAAACATATTGTTTTATACTGCCAATCTTTTCAATTATAGTGTCTGCATAATTGAAACTAATTGAATCAAACAAATGTGTGTAACTGTAGTCGTAATTTGATGCATACCAGCGTAAATTTTGGTTGTTTAAATTAATGGTTTCCGTGTCACCGATCTCAACTTTTATCTCCATGTCTTCCAGCCATGATTCATTATTAATTGTCCAGGAATCTCCTATACTTCCTTTAAAATTATATAAAGTATCAAATTCGTTTTGGCTATATAAAAAGACAATACCTTCTTCCTCATACATTATAATTGGTGAAAGAGGACCTTCTTCGATTTGCAAAATAAAATAGTCAAGTGTAACTGCCCATACTTTGAATTTTTTACATGACTGATTATTTATCAAAGTGTCTAATTCATATTCAATTTCTACATAACCACTTTGGGCAAAATTATTGTAACCATACTTCCAATTTGCGGTTTCCGGAAACCAAATCTGGCCGCTAAGCGGACATGAAATAAGCATTAGAAATATAATGCTAGCTAGTATTGTTTTCATGTATATAATTGTTTTTTTAATGATGAACAAATCAAAAATTATTTTACCCGCCTGGAGAACCCCTCTATCTCCCCTTGAAAGGGAAGAACTTTCGATGGAAAATTTCCCCAAGATAAGTCCTTCTTTCAACCCCGATTGCTTCGGGGCAGGAAGGTATTTAGCGAATTCCCACCACAAAAGCCTTCGACACCACCTCACCCCTCACTTCCGCTTGCAAAAAATACTGCCCTGCTGCGTAGCCCGACAGCGAGATAATATGCGTGATGTCATTCACACGACTGGAAAATGACTGCATCACACGGCCCTGTACATCCACGATGCGGAAATGCACCTCGCCGCTATGTGCCGGATCATAGTAAAATACATTGAGGTAATCCCTCGCTGGATTAGGATATAAATCGAGCTTGATATTGATCTTTATGTCGTCCACCGAGGAGAGGTGGCAGTCGGGTACGAGGCAGCCGTATTCGTCCACCTTCACGATCCAGGCCTGCTGGAGCGGCGATTCTCCGCCGGTAAAGTGGTCTGTCGCTTGGCCTACCATGACATAGCCGCCATCGGCGGTGGCCTCAAGGTCATAAAAAGCATGAGTGTCAGCAGGGCTGTCCACGTAGTTGTAATACCTCGTCCAGAGGCTATCACCTTCAGTGGAAACTTTAGCGATTACGCCATTCTCGTTGTATCCACCGCCACCGGTGTATTCAAATATTTGACCGGCACATACATACCCGCTGCCATCAGGCGATGCGATCAGCTTGTAAATTACATTGTTGGGGGACGGGAAGGAATCTCTTATATCCACTCCCCATTCAAAATTACGATCCGCATCAAGTTTATAAACATAGTGATTAAAAAGGAGCATTGAATTTGGCCCCGTGATAAACTCCACCCCCTTACCGCTGGCGATGACCAAACCGCCGTCGGGGGTAGGTAGCATACCAAAGGCCGAGTTTTGCAGCTCGCCTGCCGGAGAAAGGTACTCCCATTCCATTTCGCCGAGGCTGTCCACCTGGAAAATATAGGTGCGAAAAATGAAATTGTTGTTACTGGATTTGTGTATTTTTCCACCAATTATATATTTGCTATTAGGAAGTATTTCTATAGTACTTGGAGTGTTACGAAGGTCAATATCATGGTATAAAACTTTGTCCCAAACCACATCTCCGTTTTCTTTTATTTTAAGCAGATAGATGCAATAAGTTTGGTAAAGAGGATGCTCAATACTACAAGTGATAATATGACTGGAATCAGCCGGATCAGTTACCATTCCTTCAAATACTATAAAAGATGATAAGGGGTAAAAGGGGTTGAAATATTCTCTGGTAAATAAAGTGTCTCCTTCTGAATTATATTTAATGAAAATCATTTTCATAGTGCTATCTACACTATACCCTCCATTTATAAAATTACCATCATCTGTAAGTTGTAAAGTATTTGCCCAAGTTTCATAAGTTTTGTCTGGATTCGCCAAGATTTTACTATGAATTAAGTTTCCATATAAATCAAACTTTGCGAAAATATTACTTTTTTTGTAGGGAAACACTGAATCTGCAAAAACCCCTGTTGCATAATAACAACTGTCAGTAACTTCAATACTGGTAAGAACAGAGGCAGGATATCCAAAATGGTACCTGAGGTTGAAAGTGTTTTGTGCCGAAATACCTATCCAAAACAAGAGTATTGCTATCGTTAATTTACTTTTCATTTCTGCAAATATTGAAAAAGTGGTGATGGTTTATTAACCATCACCACTTTTGATTTATCAATGAGCGATCACTACTTTTCCGCTTCCAATCACCTTTTTGCCATTTGTGATACTATAAAAATACAATCCTTCCCTCACCTCTTTTGTATTCCAGTCAATAAAACCTTGTTTTTGAGGCACCGGGAGCGTGATTATTTCCCTGCCGTAGCGGTCGAAGACCTGGATGAAACACCTGGCATCCGCTTCCGGGAGCGAGTATTGGAATGTCACGAGGTTATCAGCCGGGTTGGGGAAAGCATAGGTCACCGATGGCGTATTGTTTTTCAATCGCTGATCTGCCAGGCGTACACCACCGGACAATTCGGGGAGGATGGGGGCAGGGATGCTATCATGGCCGTAGCCAAAATTGAGGATATTCTGCGCCTGCTGCCCGGCCAACCACCTGCTACTTCCGGCGATCTGTATTAATTCCTCCACTTCAGCGCTGTCGCATTCCAGTATCGTCCGCCCTCCTCTGAGCAGGTTGACCTGGAGGTGTTTTAAATCAGAAAAGTATCCAAGCTCTGTCGTCTGATCCGCTGACAGCGTATAGTTTTGAGCAATACTATCGAGTTGTTGTATAGCCGCTGTTGTATCCCTGTCGTGTAAATAAGCATCGACCTTGATATATTCCGAAGTCAGCCCGCCTTTGTTATCCAGCCAGAACAGAATGCTGTCCATTTGCAGACCGGTAGTATCCGTCAGGTAGTGATGCAGGATAAAATTGGCGGCGCTTTCTTTTTCAACGGCATGGTAGGCGATCTGGTTTTCCAGGATCGTCCTAGCCGTGACCGTAAACGATTGGTTCCGAAGGGAATCCACCATGTTGGAAGGCATGGGATTCGATTTGGTTTCGAGGTATTCGAGGAGCGGCTCCTGCCTTGATTCGTCGGGGTTGGCCGCCATGATGTCATACACATCGGCATGCGAAAGGATATCGTACCGGTCGGCAGCAGCCACCAGGGCATTGTATGACAGGTACGGCGAAATATCCAGAAGGTCAGCCTTCAACTGTGTTCCCGCCGACAGGAAATTGTTGATCGTATTCACCAGCGAAGGCGTGTCGCCATCGTCGATCAAAGCCTCCCTTTGCGTAACACGCCCGTTGTATAGACCGGAATTGTCGTTGAATTGGGAAGTTTTATCGGGAAGCTCCGGCTCTTCTTGCGGCTCTTCTGGTACGTCGGGATAGTTGACTGTACAGTCATGGGCTTGGCCAGCTTCTGATATACTCACCAAAGGAATTGTATAATCCTCCGGGATCTGGTCAGGGTCGTCTTTGTAGTAAAAATAATTGACTGTCCAGGGGCTTTGGTTGAAAAAATCGCTTTCGTTGTCTCCGGGGTTGAACGAGAATTTATTGCCTGCTGCTTCATTGAAAAAGCCTTGGTTTTGTGCGATGCCGTTGGGAGATTCACCAAATTCATTAGGCGGTTCATACGGCACAGAGAAATCAAAGACATTGTCCTGGTTTTCATTGCAGAAAAAATGCAGGCCTAAAAATGGATCATCTTCATTCCGGTTATCGCCGTTGGAGAGGTTGGCCGCGAAAAAGCCATCGAAAGTATTTTGATAGATTTCGTTATTGTCGTTGCCGGTTTCTCTTACCCACACCCCGATGGAAGTGTTACCTAAACCAAGGGTGCCTGTAAAGTTATTATTTTCCACCATATAGCCAGTGCCGTTATTAATACAAATACCTGCGGGTTGGTAGGTAAATATTCCAAGACCCACTTTAAAGTCACTTCTTGTTACCCTTAAATTGTTTACCGCAGAACTGTAGATACCAATAAAGTTATTGTCAAAATCCGTCCGATCTACTCTAAACGCATGAATGGACATGCCGCTATTCTCAGCTCTGATGCCATTAGTAAAACCTTTTACTGTGGGGCGTTTCCATTGGGAACATGGGATGCCTGATGTGCATTTTCCTTGAAGATTAAAATGCGCATCAACGGCATATATTCCATTACCTCTTTGATAAGCGCTATTTTTTACATTTTCAAGATCGCATGCAATGATCTGGATACCTGAAACACCTTCCAAATATAGATGTTGGTGGAAGTGAGTTAGAATCTCATCATCTACGGTGAATGTGCAATCCTTAAAGTAGCTGTAATTGAAAGTCGGATTGCCAATTGAGTAGTAGTTTGTATAAGGCCTGAAATGAACTGCTTGTCCACAGTTTTTGAAAGTAGAGTTGGTAGTAGCGATAATTATACCACCAGTAGTTCCAACCGGGTTATCAATATCGAACAAGCTGACACCTGTAATGGCGTTTTCAATGATCGCGTCATTAATTATTTCAACCTTCCCCTGGTACCTGTCTCCATTACCGTTGTATGCAAATTGGTTTTCATCCGAATCGCCCAGGACTACGATGCCTTGCCAGAGATCATTACATCTTGAAGCAATAGTTATCCATCCACCATCTACATGTAGTTCCGCCCCACGCTCTACAATTATTCTGCCTCCGGGCGGCATCAGCACTTTGCATGTTATTGTCAGCCTGTTTCCTTCAGTAACGATAATGTCGCCGGTAATGAATTTACCGACTTCCCAGGTTTCATCTTCTTCGATTACGATTGTCATATTTTCATCATACTCGACTTCTAAAAACTTGGATTGAAAACCATGTATCAAATTTTTGTTGATACGGCCCAACTGTAGCGGAGACAAAAAGTTATTGACTGTGGAATAGCTCATAAAATTGTTTACACAATATTCAGCTGTTCCTGGAAAACACCATGAATCTTCTGGTTCTGTGCAAGGGTTTTCCGGATGTGGGCATTGCTGGGGGATGGGGCCGCATTGCGGAAAATATATGTCGGGAAATCGAGCGTATTCGTTGGGGCACCAGGAGTGTCTTAATCCTAAAACATGGCCTAATTCATGTCCAAAAAGATATGCTTCTCTTGTTGGGTAGGTGGGGTCAGTTAAATAACGTGAGTAAACTTGATTTAAGATTACACCATCGCTATTTCCGATTCCGGTTGGTTGGCCAGATCCTGATACTTCACAAAGAAAAACATTGAGAACACAATCAGGATTAATACTATGGTTTTGATAATAAGAGCTATACATACTTCCATTATTATCCCACCCATCATCGTCCTGCACAAAATATATATTTTGCAAACTAACGCGGACTTTAGAATCTTCGACATAAGGATCATTTGTTGGTCCTCCGTACAATGGTGCATTAATCGGATTCAATTGATGATTATTCATCAAATAATCAAAAATGTGTACCAGGAAATCGGTATGAGCTTGAATGTCCTGGAAATTCTGAGGGTCATTCGGGTCTTCTTTTTGCATAACGTGTACATTAATTCGAATAACTTTTTCAGCATCTTCTTCCACAGGAGTATAATCTACATCTGCATTACTGCAAGTGGGCATAACAGAAGGCGGGGCAAAAGTTTCGCTATCGTCGTTTCCACAAATTATTTGTGCATTTAGTGTGGATGTAAAAAGGGAAAGCAGTAAGAAGTAAATAATCTTTGTCAGCCCTTTAAAAGCAAGAAATTTTGTAACATTGCCCTTGCAATAGGGGGGGCAAATCTGTGCAACGTGTGTTGACATTGAAATTTTGGATTGAGTCGCTTAGGTTTGACGGTTTGTGGGAAAGTGTTTTTCATTGTATTGAAATTTTAAGTTGTGAAAAGAAAAATGAATAGAAAGAGAGAAAAAAGGTCGATAGTTGCAGTACGTAAAAGTCGAGAGAAACAGTGTAGGCGATGAAGATAGAAAAAAAATTGTTGCAAACAAATCTCTAGCGGATTAAATTTAGCGCAGTGCTAAATTTTGACAATACACCTCGTTCTGATCATAGGGATCGCTTCACACCCATCCCATGAATTTTTCCCTTTCCAATTTCCCCCGGCTATATCTTTTTGGGCGCTCCTCCGTAGAACATTCAGAAATATGAAACCATCTTTACAGGAATGACGCGAATTTTGGTTTTTTTCCTTTTGATCTTGCCGCCGTCCGCCGGCGTTTGGGCACAGCTCGAAACCATTCCGGATTATGGTCATTTGACCGATCTGCTCGAAAATGAGATCGCCCAGGGCAACAAACGGGCTTTGCGGGACCTGGCCAGCTTGCTCGACAAGCCGGAGGTCAACGGGAAGGTCAGGCAAATCCTTTCGCGAACGACTTTTTTCACACCCGGAGAGATCGACGTCAACCAATGTTCTGCGCTCGAATTGCTCGGTTTTTATTACGACAATGAACCGAAGATCAAATACTCGGAATGGCTCCGGGGGTTTTACCTCACGCCCCTGGAAGCAAGAAAAACCAACTTCGAACTGGTGGCTGTTCCGCTCGCCGATGAAAGTGAAAATGCAGGGCTGGTTTATCGTTATTCCATCGAACTGGATGCGTTTTTAACCGCAAAAAAATTCATGGAGGCGGATAGCCTGATGGATAGGATGACCCAAATCGAGGCTCCCAATAAAACCGAACTGCTCACCCCGCTCCTTAACGACGACCGGCTGATGAAAGCGCCGCTTCCGCTTCGGAACGGGCTGTTTGAAAAAATCCTCAGCCAACTGGCCGGAACGCCTAGCCTCAGTATCGTTGAAGCCATCCTCAGGCTGAGAAACAAAGGCATCCTTTCGGACAACTATTCAAAAGGATTGCTGGAAAATATCACCAATTGCGCGGCGCCGGCAGGTACAGCGCCGGAAAATATTACCCTGTATTACCGCTCGCTGATCGATTCCCTCGAAACGCTGGAAAACATCCGCGAATACGGTTACGACCAGATATTTGGTTTCGACATCAGCTTTTTTCAATTTCCGGTGGATTATTACGGCAAAGTGCTCAGCCTTTCAGCGCCATACCCCTGGATCAGGCGAAATGCCCTGCTTGATCTGAAAAGGTCGAATCATCCGAGGGCTTTATTTTATATCGCAGCTGATTATTACAAAACGCGGAAAAAAGCGGAAGGCTACCCGGAGATCAATCATTTGCAAATGATCCAGTCCAGGATCAACGTGACTATCGGCGTTGAAAACAAAGATCGCATCACTACTTTCCATCCGGAAGCTGATGACCAAACCGCTTTGTTCAATTACCTGGTTTATTGGGCTTCATCTTACAACGATTACGAGTGGGATGAAAATCGCCAGGTTTTCACCAGCAGGTTGGAGTCCTTGTCCAAAACCCAAAACTACGAACGCCTCTTCCGCCGGTTCAATTCAAAAAGCGATTCGATCGCCATGCTGGCTTTCCTGCAACTCACCGAAGGCGACCCTTTTGAGATCCTTCCTTTGTCAAAAAAATACCGAAACCTGCTCCGGAATCACAATTCCGCGCTGCCCTCCATGAAGTATCAATACCTGGAGCAATTGTCGATGCTGACCGATTTTTGCAGAAAGCACAAAATCAAATACAAGCCCGGCGAAAGGTTGCTTTCCAAACTTGAAAAACTGGCGACCACTCAAAATGAAAAGGAAAGGTATTCGATTGAAAACCAGGTGATTCGGGCTTTGTCGGTCAGCGAGGTCACGGCCTTTGAATACTGGGTTTTGACGCATGCGATGAATAATGACCTTTCGCTATCGGCGGGGCGTATCCTCGATTGGTTTTATTCAAAAAACTGGAAATCCATCCTGGAAGATCAAGAGCAGTTGCGGCTTTTTCTGAAAAAATCGCACTTGTTCGCTGGCATTGGCGTACAGGGAGTTTGCAACAATTATTTAAACAAATTCGATCTGTCCGACAACCGCCAGTTGGATATCCTGAACGAACTCGTGAATACTGAAACAGACAAAGAGATTCTCGATCAGGTACTGCTGCTTCTGGGTCAAGCGGAAGGCTCTGAACCGGAAGTTTCTGGCTTCCGCGATTTCATCGAAGCGCCGCTGGGATTCAGCAACAATGACCTTAAGGCATTGCCCGGGCTTACAATCTCAGAGATGAAAGCAACGGTGGATGCGATCCGGCAATCCAACGATCTCAGGACGATCAAAAAGTTGTTGTATGTGCTGCAGTTGCAACCAAACCACGAATTGACGCCCGAACTGTTCCGGCTCGTCAATGAAAATAAAATCGTTGTCGAAAACGACTCGTTGACATTCGAGGTCGCCCACTTTGTCATTCCGGTCATCGAAAATATTTATGCGCATCAGGCGACAGCAGGAAAAAGCGATCCGCAGGCTGCCACGGATTTTTGGAGATCGCTTTGGGAAAAGGACAGCCTGAACTATCAAAGCTGGGGGACCGGATTTTTCCTCCAAAAATTGAACAGCCTGGAAACCAAAGAGCAACTGACAATTGATGAAATCAACCAATTGACCGAGTCACCTTTTTACACCGAAAATCACAAACCTGCGATCCTGGAAGCCTTGAAAAAGGTGAAGCCTGTAAAAAATATCCGCCGGCTCAGCTTGCCATCCGGTCTTTCCGTCAGCGATGATCTGAAATATTTCGATTGTTTTGTTTTTACCTACAAAGACCTTGATGACATTCCGAGATTGTTTGAGATCAATAATGAAAACGCGGAGAAAATGCTGGATTTTCTGATGACAAAAGCCGACTCCTTTAATTTTTCCGAGCTGGGTTCATTTTACAACAATCTGCTGAGAGCGCCGTGGATGAGCGATTTTATCAGTAGCAAAAAACTGCCTCCCGGCAAAGCGGAAGCGATCAAAACTGCGCTAAGAAAATACCTCAACGAAAGCAGTTTCCTGAGTGAATTTGAAGAACAGGCCACCGTGCTCAACATCGCCACCCTCGATAATTCTGCCAAATCGTTGCCTGAAAAACTCATCGCAGTGTTCCAACTCGATGCCGACAGGGAATCCAAAGCAAAGATCATCGAAGAGATCATCGCTACTATTTCATACAAGGAAATCGGTGAAGTATTGATTCATTTCGACCAGATCAGCCATATCCTGGGAGATAAATCCTGTAATTTTTTCCACCGCGATTTCGGTTTACCCATTTTTGGTTTCAATAATCAAAATGAATTGCATGAGATGCTGGAACGGCATCAGAACCTGTCAGCGTTTGACTTTTATGTTTTCTGCCTGAAAAAATTCGGAATCGATTTTCTCAATGAAAAAGGCGAGCTTGACTTTGTAAAAATCCATGACATTTTGCAGTTCGACATCGTTTCGCCTTTCACCAGCGAAGGAAAGAGCAAGCGGGAAACTTATGTTTACGGTATCGTGAAATTGCTCGAGATCAGGTTCGGCACCCGGCTTGGCTTCCATGAAAAACTGAATGAATCCCAGACGTTTTACAGCTTTTCCAGCGCCGGAAGAGCCGAAGCATGGATGGATTTCCTCCGCCAGAACAATCTGGTTAACCACACATTAGCTACGACGTTTTCGTTTAGTTTTATAAAAAAAGAAATGAAAACGATCTCGGAAAACAGCGCGAACAAAGATTGATTTTTTCCTGTTAGACTGTAATATCAAAAGGCTTCAGGTTTGTGCTTCAAAAAAAATAAACCTGCCTGACGCAGGCAGGTTCAAAAAAAATATATATCCTCCTCAACTACCTTTTAACAAAAACATAACAACATTTTGTGAAATATTTCATATCCAAAAATGTTAAAATCCAGCACACTAGCAGTAAATAAACAATAGGATAATCCTTGAAATTATTCCTATTTTTGCAGCACCTTCAAATTCCTATCCCGTTATGAAAAAATTAGTAAAATTCAGTTTCCTTCTGGTTTTGTTTTCACTATGTTTTGCAATAGCTGATGTGGATGCACAGAACTATGGCAGGAAGAAAAAGAAAAAATCAAAGTCAAAATCCAAAACCGAAAAAGTTGACGAGTACTTCGACGAATCGGGCAACTTCGCTTCCAAGCTATGGTACGGCGGCGGTTTTAATCTTGGGTTTAACGGTGGCAACAATTTCAACTCTTTTGTATTTGGCCTTACCCCTATGGTCGGTTACAAAATCGTTGGCGATTGGTCTGCCGGGCCTGTAGTCGGCTTCCAGTACCACCATCTCAAAGGGACCGGAGCCAGAGATTTCCAGACACACAAAAAGAGTACTATCTCCTGGTCTTATGGCGCTTTTACACGATACAAATTTCTCCGAAACTTCTTTGTACATGCCGAATACGGTATTGACAATAACGAATATTTTCTGTTAGCTCCAAATGGCTTATTAGATCAGCATCCGGTTACTTTTGAACTAAATACCGTCCGACAATCATTCAACAACTTTTACGGCGGTTTCGGTTATAATGCCGGCGATGGGGCATTAGGCTACGAGATTTATATTGTTTACAACTTCATCGACCGACTCGACGATATAAATTACAATCCATTCAACATCCGCTTCGGATTGACGTATAAGTTTTAAGAAAAATAAGACTGGATTAGAAAAAACCTTCCGGAGAAAGTCCGGAAGGGTTTTTTGTTTATTCTTTCCTTGTCTGAATCGTGATGGACGAGATTTGCAGATGAACGAGATGTAATTTTAGGTGGTCAACCCTTAAAAAGTCACATTCAAGCCCAGCAAATAATTCCTACCGGCTTGGGGGAAAAAGCCCGTCAGGTTATACACGTTTCCGCCTTCGAGGCGAGCGTAAGGATCATCGGGCCGGGCATCGTAATTCGCCGAAATGTAGCGATAGGTCCAGGCATTCGATGAAAAAGCTGCATCGAACAGGTTTTGAACGAGCAGCGTGACGCCGATCTCGTTTAACACATTGGTTTTGAATTTGAAATTGATCCTGAAATCGCTGTAAAAATAGGCATCCAGGACGGTGTTTTCATTCGATGTATTATCAATGTATTGTTTGCCAACGTATTTGCCGAGTAGCGACAAGTTCAGTGATTTTTTTGTGTCGTTTCCGAAAACTTCGTAGCTCAGTCCGGCTGAGCCGATCACATTGGGTGAAAGCGCGAGATCGGTGTTTTTATGTTCCACCTGCATCTGCCCGCCCGTGTCCCAGTTGTCGATAAATTCCGTAAATGCCTTTGCTTTGTTCATGCTCAGGGTGAGGGTGGAATTGAACTCGAAGTTTTTATAAAACCTTGCACCGCCGACAAATTCCAGCCCCATTCGGTAGCTGTCAGGAATATTCACCCTTTTGGCAGCACCAACATCGTTGAGTTCTCCGGTCAGCGCCAGTTGATTTTTGTAAAGCATGTGGTAAAAATTGAGACCCAGCGAAGCCGTTTTCCAGGTTTGCAAAAAGCCTGCTTCGGTGTTGAACAGGGTTTCGTGTTCGGGGCGATTTTCTGCGGTGGATTCGGTGTAATCCTCGCGGTTAGGTTCGCGGTTAGCGACTGCAAAGGAGGCGTAAAACTTGGTTTTTTCACTAAAATCATAATACAAGCCAGCTTTGGGATTGAAAAAGCCGAGCGCATCCGTTTGCCTTAAATTACGGCCTTCTCCGTCGATGCCCAAAAACGAATAATTCACCTGCCGGTATTGCAGATCGAGGAAACCATTGAGCGCGTTAGTCAGTTGGTAATTTATTTTTGCAAAAATATTAAAATCGGATTTTTCCGCATCGTTATCGTAATACCGATGTTCCGGTTCTCCATTGCTGAAATACTCCGCCCAGATCACTTCGCCGAAATGTTTTCCTTCATAATTGCTAAAAGCCCCGCCGAGAATGGCTTCGAGCCTGCGGCTGTCGCTGGTGTAATCAAGGGAATAGGTTACCCCATAGAAATCGTTATCGAGCCAACGACGACGGATGAGGTGGGTTTTGGTGATCGTCGTATCGTTAAGCACGATGTTTTGCAAGCCGTAGTCATTCAATGTCTCATCTGCTTTATATTGTTCAAAATAACCGCTACCCTTTGTATAATGTGCCGCCAGGTTGAGGTGCAGGTTTCTGTTCAAACCATGATGATACAAAAGCTGGTAATGAGTTTGGGTATAATCGTCCACTTCGTCGGCATGCGGGGTTCCGGGTTTTTCCGTTCCGGCGGAATTGTAAGTGCGCAGATCCTCGTCGTCGATGAATTGGGCAGGCACGCCGTTCCAGGCCTGGTAGGTGGTTTCGTGGCCGGAGAATACATTGAATTTCAGGGAATGTTGTTTTCCAAGATAAGTCCCGGAAAGGTAAAACGAGCTGAGGTCAGCCGTTGCCCGGTCGATAAAACCATCGGAAGTGATGCGCGACAGGCGGCCATCGAAAGCGAATTTGTCATCGAGCAGCCCTGTACCAAAAGCGGCATTGGTTTTAAACGTGTTGAAAGAACCCACGGAACCTGCGACACTGGCATAAGCCTCCCGGTTCAATTTATTGGTGTTGAGGTTGATGGAAGCCCCGAAAGCGCCCGCTCCGTTGGTAGAAGTTCCAACCCCGCGCTGGATCTGGATATCTTCAGTCGAGCTGGCAAAATCCGGCAGATCCACCCAAAACACTCCCTGTGATTCCGCGTCGTTGAGCGGTATGCCGTTGATCGTTACATTGATCCGCGTAGGATCGGTTCCCCGGATTCGGATGCCCGTGTAGCCGATCCCTGCACCGGCATCGGAAAACACCACCGCCGAAGGCGTCCATTTCAGGAGGTAAGGCACATCCTGCCCCAGGTTGTTTTCTTCAATGGTTTCTTTGTCGTGGTGGCTGGTAGTAACGGGCGTTTTTTCTCCAGCCCGCGTCGCTTTCACGACGAGTTGATCCAATTCAACGGCTTCTTCAATGAGTTGGATGTTGAGCAAATAACGAGCAACATCCGAAGGAATATCGACCGCTCTTTTTAACGATCTGTAACTGACATGCGTAATCATAACCTGGTAAAATCCGGCACTAACGTTTTGGATCACATACCTTCCGACAGAATCGGACAGCGCACCCTTGTTGGTTTTCATCAACATGACATGCGCTCCGACGACGGGGTTTCCATCCACATCGGTCACTTTGCCCGCAATATCACTTTGAGCAAAAAAATGGCTTGCCAGCAGGAGCAAAGCCATTGTAGTAATCAAACTTTTCATGTAAAAAAAATTAGCAAATGAAATAATACCGATAGCACATTCAACATAGTCCAATTTCATTGTACTATTTTCATGTAGCATCGGCATTAGCCATTGTAAAAATTTAAAAAGGCCAGCCTAATTTTATATTTACAATTGGTAAAATCCACAAGCCGAGGGGTCAGGCCTGTTTGTTATTTCTGCATAGCACCATTGCTGCGTGGAAAGCAGTCATTTCCCTTTCCGGCATTACCCGGACAGGTTCAATGGGTATGATCTCAGCCCTATTCCAGTGATACTTCAATCGCCGGAACAGGCACCCCAAATGAGTAGCGCAAAGGTAAAAAACTATTGATGTTTTTTGAAACTGTTCAATAGTTGTAAACGGTGGAGAGGTTGATTGGCTAAGATAGAGGGTTGTTGGCACGCGCTACACATCAATGTTTCTGCGTCGATCTGCGAGATCAGCGGGCTTTTTTGTGTCCCGCAGATTGCGCAGATTTACGCAGATTTTTGAGAAGTCGTCCTTTTCGTGAAAATAACGCGAAGCGTCACAAGTTCTGTGTATTCTGTGAGAAAATAAAAAATGCCCACATAAGCCGTGGTCTAGAGACTGATTTACAATAAAGATGAGATGAGCGCAATCGATTGTTTCAGGCGCTGCTGTTCATTGCCTTTAATCTCGGTAAAATGTTTGTTGTAAAATGCCAGCTCTTTTTTGTACAAATCGTACAGCAGGTCGCGGTCATGCGGGTTTTCGCGCTGCGAATCGGGGTACCAGGCCACATCGGTACCGCAAAGCAGGTAATGATCATAATGCTGTTGCTCGATCCACTTCAAAATCTTCGGGTGGCAACGACCGAATCTGTATTCCGACCATATCTTGATGGTGAGCAGATCAGTGTCGCATATCAGCAGGTCGGTAACAGTTCGCGCCAGTTGCTTTTCCCATTCCAGTTGCTCTTTGGAAATTTTCAGCAAATCCGTTTCCTCATAATGTCTGTCGAGCTTATCGATAAAATGGCGGGCATATTCAGCTACCCATTCTGTTTTAAAATGGTCTGCCAACCCCCTGGCAAGTGTAGTTTTTCCCGTAGATTCCGGCCCGGTGAGAACGATTTTCAACATATCCGGTTCTAAAATTTATTGTCTATTTTTGGAACTTAAAAAAACAAAACTGTCCAAAACAAACTTCTTTTTTCCATGAAAAAAAAACTGTTTTCCATTCTCTTGCTGCTGCCGTTGTTTTTATCTGCACAATGACAAGGCTTCTCAAAGATAAAGGTTGATTCCTTCCAGGCACCGGAATTTGATGGGGCGGATCGGATGTTGTTGGAGTGAGGTGATTTGGTTTCCGGTTTACCGTTAACAACCTCATCGTTCATCATCAACCCATTACCCCATCGGAGCGAAGCGTAGATCCCGATGAAATCGGGATTACCCCATTACCCCATCAGCACATTACCCCATCAGCACATTACCCCATCAGCCCATTACCACATTACCCCATCAGCCCATCATCGAATACGTTTCCGTTTCCTGCTTTAGCATTTTTGAAACGGGGCATTTTTCGGCAATGACGAGTAAGCGTTTTTGCTGTTCTTCCGTGATAGGTTTTCCGAAAGAAATATTTTTGACGAGTTTCATGGTTTTCTCTCCGGTTTCGGAAACAGCCTCCACTTTTTCGGCGGTCACTTTTATTTCACCTAGATCCCAACCCTTTCGCTCCGAATACATCCGCAAAGTGATAGCTACGCAGGAAGCCAGCGCTGCCAAAAGGTAACCCGTAGGATGAGAGGCTTTGTCGCCGCCGCCGTCTTCCGCAGGTTCATCCATGTAAATGGTACGATCCCGGTGGATGACCTTCGTGTAATAATTTTGACTGCCCAATACAGCAGTCACTTTGTTTTTTTCAGACATCTTTTTTGATTTAGTGATTGGTTAAAAATTGTGGTGTTGTGGTGTCCGGTATCCGGTATCCGGTGTCCCGACTTTGTCGTCCCGCTTTTTCGAGAAAAAGCGGGATTCGCTTCGCTGCGATCCGGTGTCCGGTGTCCGGTATCTGATGTCTAACTTCTGATGTCTGGTGTCTGGTGTCTGATGTCTGACATCTTTCTTAAATATTAAAGTTTAGATGCAGCTTCGCGCTTTTTCTTTCGCATATAACCAATCCCTTCGGCCAGCCAGAGCAGTTCGCTGATAAATTTTCTGAATCCATTATCCAGCGATTCTTCCACCGGGTTGCCCTCTTCGTCAAAAGCTTTCGATACGTTTGCGACGAGGAGTTTATAGGGCATCGGATAAGCGCCCAGCGAAAGGATATATTTTTGCAGATCGTGCGATGCGTTGATCCCTCCCCGCATCCCATTGGAAACTGTGACTATACCAATCGGTTTTTTGCTGTATTCTTTGTAAAAATAATCGAGCGTATTTTTGATTGATCCAGAAAAGCTGCCATTGTATTCCGGCGATGCAAAAACCAGGGCATCTGCCTGTTCGAGGATTTCCCCAAATTCG
>CAZKDA010000081.1:18310-18847 GCA_964551455.1 uncultured Saprospiraceae bacterium | reverse complement strand
TACACATTCAATCTCTGCAAGATTAGAACAAACCATCCGGAACCCCAACGGGGGGGCATTTTTATAGAAATAAATATAAACAAAAGGAGAAACTCCGAAGGAGTGGTATATAAAACGCCAGGAGCAATGCAGTCTTGAAAATCTGCCTGATATTTATAGCGATTTAAAATTTTCAAATCAAAAATACATCCCTCAGAACGAGGTCAAAAAAAACGAGTTATAAAATTAAATTTATAACTCGTTGATTATTAGGCTGTGCCCAAGGGGGGACTCGAACCCCCAAGCCTTGCGGCACACGCACCTGAAACGTGCGCGTCTACCAATTTCGCCACTTGGGCAGCACAATTTTAAAAGGCGGCCACAAAATAATAATTACCTTTGAATTATCAAATGCCTGGTTTCCGGTAATCCTTTTTCTGTTATTAAGGAAAGGAAATATACCCCGGACGGCAAGGCCGAAAAGTTAAGTTCTTTATCAAACATTTTCACCTGCCCGAAAGTTTCCTGATGCAAAACCTGCCCGACAGCATTGTATAA
>CAZKDA010000081.1:0-18300 GCA_964551455.1 uncultured Saprospiraceae bacterium | reverse complement strand
ACTAGCCTGTTGCATTTCAGCAAGTTCGAGCGACAGTTTGAACAGACCGGATGAAGGATTGGGGCTTAGCTGGAAAGCAACCTCTGCAATCGGCTCTTCCACACTGGAAATATCAATGACATGGATCGGGCGCTGTACCCACATTTTGCAACCTTCATCATTTTCAACTTCCAGGTACACCACAAAATCTCCGGGATCAGTGTAGATATAATTCGGGTTGGCAGTGGTCAAAGTATCGCCGGGTCGCGGAACCCACAGATAACTCGCCGGCGTAAAATCGACAATGGCTTCGAAACTGACCAACTCGCCCAGTTCAATGGTATCGGCGGAGAGTTGCATATCCAGATCGAACGGCGTGTCCGGAATGGTCACTTCCTGCTGATAACTGGATGAAAACAGCGCATTGCCCACTTCGAGGGTTACTGTAAATACACCGGAGGAGGTGTAATGGTGTGTAAAAGATGTTTCGTCATAAACAAAGAATCCATTACCCAAATCCCAATGGTAGTAGTGATTGGTTCCCGTACCGCCCTGCGAAGCATCTTCAAAATAGACCGTATTGTCACAATCCATATCCTGCTCCAAGGTAAAAAATGCGGTAGGCGGTACTGAGCCACTACACTCCCACAGAATTTCAAAGCCATTGAAAGAAAGCGCTTCGTTGCTGCTAAAATGGAGCGTGATGGAGTTTCCGGTCGAAGTGAGTTGGGTTCCCGAAGTGACAGTACCACTATAAGCAGCGATCAAAGGAGCATTGACATCGGGGCCATCATAAATTCTCAAAACATCCGTGATGGGTTGAGTTTGGAATTTTAAAAAAGTAAGGGTTACAAAGTCAACATTGGGAGGCGCTATCGTCACGGTAAAGTCGGCGTTGTTACTGTATTGCATATCAGGGCCGCCATCATCGTAGATCACACCATTGCAATTCGTATAAACAGCCGATCCGGTAAGCGGCATGGTGAGGGTATCGCAATAGTTCACGATCACCAGGTATTCCTGGAAGGTGGTATCGCAGCCCAGATCATTACAAGCTACGAGCGAAATATCGTAAACGCCGTTTTCATCATACTGATACAAGGGATCCGGTTCATCGGAGGTATTCCCGTCGCCGAAATCCCAAAGCCAGGAAGTTGGCGTGTTGAGCGTCTGGTCGTTGAATTGAAACAAACCATTGCAATTGTCTTCTATGGTCACACCGATATTTGCCTGCGGGAATGGGAGGACGATCATTTTTACATGCAGGAAAAGCGAAAACTGGTTTTCATCACCGCTTTCCAGCGGAATGTCATAAAAATAAGTTCCGGCGATAAGTTGCGAAGCATCCAGCGATACGGGAATAGAAACATCCTGACCGTTGGGTATTCCGCCGGAAGCTGCATCAAAACTGATCCAGGCCGGGTGGTTTTCAGCATCCACGCCATAATAAAGGTCTCCGGGGCCTGAGTTTTGTAAAACAAAAGCATCCTCGTGCTGCTCGCCGGCATTGAGCGTGACGATGATCGAATCCGGAGCGACACTTAGGGCGCCGCCCTGCTGAACCAGCAACTCTACGGTGGTCGTATCCACACCTACGCAGTTGGTAATGATCTGTGTGACCGTGTAAGCGCCGGGCTGTGTATATTGATGCACAGGTTGGGCTTCGTTGGTAGTTGTGCCGTCTCCGAGATCATAAAAATAATGACCCGGATTTTGTGAAATGTCTCCGAGTACCACTGGTTCGTTCAGCAGTGGGGTAAGGTTGCTTGGTGCAATCCCCGCCAAGGGTGCGTCGATGTGCTCCGCAGTTGAATAGAACATGATAAAGCCGGTGGTGTCGTTTTCATTGTCTGTTGAAAAACGAAGCGTTACAACCCCGCCGGAGGTTTGGATCGTTTGTCCGTTCAATGACCTTCTTGCAAATCTTCCGATAAGTGGCGCGTTGGTGTTTGGACCATCGTAAATTGACAGATGATCGACATCGTTGTTATTTCCCCGCAGTCGAAACTCCGTAAAAGTGAGGATCAACGGCCCCAGCGTTGGCGGATCAATGACCAGGGTTGAGTTTGCCAAATGTAAATAATCATCCGTACCTCCAGGGTCCATGACGATACCGGCACAACTCGTCAGGGTATCCGTTCCGGTGTTAGCCATGATATAGGCATTACAGATCGGGTTTTGAGGCTCCACAACGATATAACCTTGCTTTACCTCTTCCATACTATTGCCCCCGCAACCAAAAACGGTGAGTTTGACATCATAAACTCCTTCCTCATCGTAAACATGCACCGGCGAATATTCCGTGCTGGTAGCGCCGTCGCCAAATTCCCAAAGCACAGATTCAAAAGGTTGGCTATAATTGTAAAACTGAACGACCCCAGGAGTCTGGCAATGATACCGCTGTGCCTGAAAATTGACTGTGAGATCGCCGACCGGTTGTCCCAAACCTACGGCATGCCAGGCATTGACCGTTGAAACATATTCCGGAGAGCAATGCCCGAAAAGATCGGCTGCGCTTTGGTTACCATAATAAGCAGCATCGGCAAAGCTGGAATTTTCAGTCAGGTAAACGCTCAAATTTCGGTACGCAACTTCCAGCGCTTTTTCCCAGCCAAGCCCTTCGACGGAGTAGGCTTCGCCGTTGTCATTCAGCCCGGTACCGCCTTCAGAAAGTAAATAATACCAGTGGTTTTGAACGCCGCTATTGAAATGAACACCACCATTATCGCCGGTTCCGGCAAACCACAAGTCTCCTTTGTAAGTGTCGGGGTGTCCGTGCATATTAGGGTTTGAAGCGCTTCTGATGCCTTGTCCGTCAGATGTAGATTGCGGGCCGATCAACCAAGTGGATGCCTCCGGGCGTGCATAAAAATTCGTTGCTAACCCGAAAATATCACTGAAAGACTCGTTGAGCGCTCCGGATTCGTAAGCATAGATCAGATCGGCGGTATAGTCCGTCAATCCATGTGTGAATTCATGCGCTACAATATCGAGGGATACGACCGGCAGATCAAGGCCGGAGGCGGAATTGCCATCGCCAAATCGGGCAACATCACCATCCCAGGTTGCATTTGCCCAGTTTTGACCGACATGGACATAACTTCTCAATGTCAACCCTTCTTCGTTGATGCTGTTTCGGTCGAACATATCCCAAAGCAGATCATAAAAGGATTGTGCGCCAAAATGCACGTCAGTGCCATACCTGTCGGAAACCGGCGTGCCAAAGCCCCAGTCATTGTCTTCGTGAATGAAATCAACCGCATTGTCGATGTCTTCTCCGTTTTGCATATCGAGCGTTACGATCCCGTTGCCTCGCGTTGTTTCCCGCAACCTGAAGATATTATCGCTGACCTGATCCATGAAAATCGTCCGCTCACCGCTCAGCATGGTTTGCACCGTACCTTCCACATCTACATGGCAGATGCGGTTTTCTTCTGCGACGATCTTTCCGGATTGGGCATCAACGAATACCCAGGCGCGGTATTCCGGCCTTACGGCGTAAATGTCCATTTTGTAAGCCAACCGGAATTGGCCGTTTTTGAAATCCAGGTTTTCGGGCACCCAGATCAATTCAGGATCGGGGTAAGACGAAAGCCATTCTGTGGAACCGCCGCCGAGCGTAGTTTCCCAGCCGTACTTTTCAGCGGGTACGTGGCGCAGGGCATTGTCGATGGCTTGCTGTTTCGAAAGGGAAGCCACAACCGGAGCATCTATGGAAAAAAGCTCGCCATTCATGGAACGAACAATATCGTTTTTTACATGAAAGATATATTCTCCACCCAATACCGGAATATCATGGATGAGCTGGCGGTAGCGATAATGCGACCATCCCTGCGGATCGTCGTTGATGCGCGTGAGGGCGAAAGTAGTGTTTTCGTCCAGCCTGAAATTTGAACGCAGCCAGTCCATTGCCTCATTGAGGCTGAGTTGTTGGGAATCGTCGAACCGGATGTATTTCGGGAAAGGCTCTTTATCGTCGTGGCGCAACTGACTGGCGCCGGGATAAGCCTGCTGGGCATATAATAGCCCGGAAATGATACACAAAAAAAGAAGGGCGGTAAACTTTCGAAACATTGTTTGATCTGTTGTTTTTGAATTAACTCAATAAAGCAGCGAACCGGCTGCATTTTTAATAATCCGCAACTGGCAGAACCATCCCAACAGCAAAAAAAATTACCGGAGGGAGTATGTGGTACCAACAGCTACTCATTTTTTTATCATTGAAAAAACGGATGGGTCCATTATTAAAAAAAAGAAGGAATATTATTCAACCCGGCCGTAAAGTTAACCTTTCTTTCTTATAACTTTTGTCGGGTGTAAGTAAAATCAATTTGTTTATACAGAAGCCAAGGAGACGGCATCTCATCGGATTATGCGTCCCCGCTTTCAACTTATTTCCACCTTTGGGATACCCTGCCTGTGTTTAAGGCGCTGGAAAATCACACTTGCCTAAAATCGAAGTTTCATTGCTTTAAAATTTAATAAAAGATCAATGAACAATTCTTTAGCGAAATTTTGTTCAAAAATTGAAAATCAAAAATTATCTTTGCGGCTGTCGGCGTAAGTGATAGCTACGGACGCAGCAACACAAAATGATAAAACATTCCCCGCCCAGGTGGTGAAACTGGTAGACACGCTAGCTTGAGGGGCTAGTGCTCTTACGAGTGTGCAGGTTCGAGTCCTGTCCTGGGCACCAAAACCTTCCCGTCAAAATGATGCGGAAGGTTTTCGTGTTTTGGTGCATTTATAAAGTCAAAGGAAAAATGTGAGGCGAAGTACCCTTCCCGAAAAATCTCTTCTGGGACTTGATAATTTTTTGCATCCTTCCGCAATGCCGGCAAAATCTTTTATATTGCAAAGCATTGTAATACGTTATTGAGAAATTAAGATCATGGAGAACTCGATTGCCCTTATAGTTTTGTCCTTAATCCTGTTGATCCTCGTTGTCGGATTGATCTTTAAAAAGGATTTTCGGGAGGATGTGTTGAAATCTGAAAACGAAAACGAAGCCGATTTTCGGGGATTCAAGCTGAAAGGAGCTTTGTTTTGGGTCATCTACCCGGCTAACAATTCTCCGGAATATGCCAATTTCCAGATCATTCAACTTTCAACTCAAACTTTTTAAACCATGAGCTTCAAAAACTTCAACTGCATGAGCTTCCGAATTTTCATTTTCACTTGTTGGGCTGTAATAATTTTCGGTTGCAACACCAGCAAACCCAGCCTTGTTTCAATCGATTCAAACCTGAAAACTACAAAAACACAAAGAAATACTTTTTTGAAAGAATCCACTTTTTATGGCTTGCAAAAGGATCGTTTTCCACAGGAACTTGCCGCCCAATTGCTTGAAAACCAAGCCAACTGGGTGACAAAGTGCCCCATTTGCGATCATGTGAAAAACGGTTTCAGCCTTTATGCAAATTCAAATTTCAAAAACAAAAAAACGAAACTGACCCGGGATGCAGTGACGAATCTTTCCAGCGATGACGAAACTGTTCGAAAAATTGCCCTTCGCGATCTGATCGATCACTACGTCCGGCAATATTATTCAGCGCTGGATATGTCACCCGCGCAACGCAATCACATGGAGCAACAACTCTCGGAAGGCCGCAAGGCAGGTATGGAAGTTGCAAACGGAGGAGTCGGATTTTTCTGTTCATCCTGCGATGGCGCCTGCCATATTAAAAACTGAGCGGAATATAAAATCATGCGCGGCAAGAAGGCCAACTGATTCAATCGCCGGATCTGGCTTCTTTCTTTTCCTCTTTTTCCTTTTTCTTAAAATACTTTTTGAACAGGAAGTTATGCCGCATGGCTTCGAGGTTTTCATTCAACAAGAGGGAGCCTTCGTTGATGTTTTTCATGGTTTCCTGAAACTCTCCCGCCAGCAGTGAATCTTTCAGTATAACACCCAGCATCCCTTCACCACGCTCAAGACCGGCAGCCAACTGATTTAGCTCCTGGCTGAAGCCGGAAATCCGTTCGGAAGAAACGCGGAGATAATACATGGTAGAATCCAACTGATCGTAAAAGTTGCTGTCTTCGAGTTTGGAAATGATGTGGTCGATCCGCTGAAACGTAGCCGTATCCTGTAGCAAAGTAGCGAAAAGCCCATCGCCGTGATGGATTTCATCAAAAATGGTATTGAGCTGTCTTCCGGCGTCATTGAGTAACTCCGTGGTGGCTTTGATACCGGAAATTGAATATTTGAGATCCGCAGCCAGTTGTTCATCTTGTATCAACATGGCGATCGTACCTTTGCCGGCTGCAATATTTTCAGTGATCTCCAAAAGGTCATTGGAAAAGATGGCAAAATTCTCATTGGTTTTGCCAAGTGTGTTCAGCATATCCGCCGCAGCGATCCGGCTGTATGTTGGCAAAACATCGCCGGGTTCGACAGCGGGCATGTCTCCTTTCCCCCAATTGATATTTACGACCATATTGCCGACGATGCCGTCGGTGCCGATGCTGGCGATGGCGTCTTTTTTAATATGCTCCCGAATGGATTCGGTGAGTTTCATTTCAACGCGGAGGGTCGAATCATTTTCAATAACGATCTTTTCAACAGTGCCGACATTGACCCCTCCGAACCGGACATTGTTGCCAGGCTGCAGGCCGTTTACATTTGAAAAAAAGGCGCTAAGCCGAAAAGTAGAACCAAACAGGTGTTGCTTTTCGCCAATGAAATAAGCGCCGAGCATCAATAAAATAGCACCGACGACAACAAAAACACCTAATCGGAAAACATGCTGCTGATCTTTACTCATTTGATTTGCTTTCTATTTAAAAAATGCCCTTATTCTAGGGTCTTTTGAATTCGATAGTTCCTGATAAGTTCCGGTAGCATAATCCCGGCCATCGATCAAAATGATCATTCGGTTGGATATCATCCTGGCGGCGTCCATGTCGTGTGTGATGATGAGTGAAGCGGTATCGTATTTTTTCTGTATATCCAGGATCAATTGCAAAATTTCTTTGGATGTGATGGGATCCAGCCCGCTGGTCGGTTCGTCATAAAGGATTATTTTGGGTCTCAGGATCAGGGTGCGTGCCAGCGCGATCCTTCGCTTCATTCCTCCGGAAAGTTCTTCCGGCAGCAGATCGACGGTGTGTTCGAGACCGACGCTTCTCAACGATTCGACCACGAGTGTGTCCACGTCAAATCCCTCGAGCTTTTCAGGGTGTCTCCGCAATGGGAATTCCAGGTTTTCCCGCACGGTCATTGAATCGTACAAAGCGCTGCCCTGAAACAGAAAACCTACTTCGGTGCGAAGCTGATCGAGCTGCTCTCTGTTCAATTCAGGGATATTCTTTCCAAGCACGAGCATTGTGCCCTTGTCGGGTATAATCAAACGGACGATACATTTTATCAACACAGATTTTCCCGAACCGGACTTGCCGACGATCACCAGGTTTTCCCCTTCGTAAAGCCTGAGATTAAAGCCATTGAGCACCTTGTTGTCGCCAAAAGATTTATAGACGTCTTTCACTTCGATCAAAACCTTTTTGTCTTTTTCGCCGACAATCAGGCTGGATGATTTTTCGGGTTTGTTCATTTCCTGACCTTTATAAACTATAAAAAATATCCGTGATCAACACGGCGATAAAATCAACGATAAAGACCAGCATCGAAGCCAACACCACCGCAGAATTTGCTGAACGGCCAACTCCGGAGGTTCCCTTTTGAGCATTGTAACCTTTATAACAGCCGACCAAGCCGATCGCAAAGCCAAAGAAAAAAGATTTGATGATCGAAGGGTTTAAATCGCTGAAGGTTAAAAATTCAAACACCTTGGCGAAGTACAACTGGAAGCTTACCTGGCCTTTTACATTTTCTATCAAATAAGAACCAAACAATGCGATGGTATCGGCAAAGATCACCAGGATGGGCAGCATCAGCGTGGTAGCGGAGATCCGCGTAACGACGAGGTATTTGAACGGATTGGTGCCCGATACCTCCATCGCGTCAATTTGTTCGGTGACTTTCATCGAGCCCAACTCGGCGCCAATGCTGCTTCCGATCTTTCCGGCACAGATCAGCGCAGTGATCACAGGGCCTAATTCCCTGATAATGGAAATACCGACCATCGAAGGCATATAGGCTTCCGCCCCGAAATCCATCATAGTGGGGCGGGTTTGAAGCGTTAATACCAAACCCAGGATAAAACCGGTAACCGCTACGAGGAAAAAGGATTTGTTGCCCACGAGGTAGCATTGCCGCAGCAATTCCTTGAATTCAAAGGGCGTTTTAAATAACTCCCTCAGATAACGCATAGCAAAAAGTGTGATCCGGCCCGTTTCAAGAAAAAAATGTTTCAGCTTATTCATTTTGCTATTGGTTAAATAAAAGTATTGCCTTTTGTGCTGATAGTTTGTCGGCAATTGACCGCTTTCTGCCTGATAATTCAATGATAAAAATCAATGGGTTGGGTGAATTTGTTTTGTAAGATCACAGACAGAATTCATGAGTTATGGGTTAAAAGTTATAGGTTATTGACCAAAATACCATAATACCATATCGTATCCCGCTTTTTCGAGAAAAAGCGGGACGATGAAATCGGGAACACCATAATACCATAATACCAAAACACCCTAAAAGCCCTGATTACTTACCTTTTTCTGATAGTAAAAAATATATTCAGGCATCAGCCAGTTTTGGTCAAAAAAGCGGAATACATCCAGACCAGCTTTTCCTGTTCGCGGATATTGTCGCTCATCAGGGAATTGGTTCCTTCGTCGCCGATTTCGGCAGACAGATCGAGGATCTCCCGTTGCAGCACGATCAGTGTTTTGAATGCGGCGAGTACTTCGCCTACTACTTTTTCGCCGACCTTCCCATCGGGGCTTTCTTCGATCCTCGAATTGTGGATGTAATCGGAATATTTATGGTTCGGCGTTTTCCCGAGCGTCAAAATCCGCTCGGCAATTACATCAATTTTTACGATAAGATCGTTGTAAAGTTCTTCAAATTTCATGTGCAACTCAAAGAATTTGTCTCCTTTGATATTCCAGTGGTAGCCTCTTACATTCTGATAAAAAACAGAATAGTTGGCCAAAAGGACGTTGAGCTTGTCTGCCAGTACACCGGCTTTAACAGCATCTAATCCTATTGCATTCAAATTTCCCATTACGTTTTTCATTTTTTAAAAAATTAATTAAACAATAAACATACAAAACGGCAATGATATCCGACACATCAATTGATGGAAACTTGCCGCTATATTTTCCAACAGGAAAAACCGAAAATCGTTGTTTCATCCGAAGGGAAAGTGTTTTATTTTGTGTTATAAATCAGTTGAACAAAACCGTTTTCGTAAGCCTGGCTTTTTTCCAGCTTGAACCTGGTTTCCACAGTCCCTTTTTGAAACATGGGTATGCCATCGCCTAGCGTGACGGGAATGATGGTGAGGATAATTCGGTCCACCAATTTTTCCTCCAGCAATACGGTGTTGATCTGTCCGCCTCCGATGAGCCAGATGTCTTTGCCGGTCTGGTTTTTAAGCTCGCGCGTAAAGCCGGCGATATCGCCTGCAATGAATTTTACAAACTCATTGTCCGGTTCATCCTTGTTGCGGGTAAAGACGTAATTCGTCGTGTCGGGATAGGGGAACGGCGTGTCAAATCCCAAAATCTCTTTATAGGTTGCATTGCCCATCAGGGTAGTGTCGATCGATTGAAGCAACGCTGCGTAGCCAAAGTCCTCATCTTTCAAGGTATAAACCGGATCGGTCAGCCAATCCAGGTTTCCGTCGGGCTTTGCGATAAAATTGTCGATGCTGGCGGCGATGTATAATATTACTTTTCTCATGGTTTGGGAGGTTGTTTTTTTAGTTACAAGGTAATTATTCGGTGTCGATTTACCCAACGAAATGTTGAATTGGTTGAGGTTAAGGTTATTGTTACAAAAAGTTCACGATTGTGAAAAACTGAGATGAGACTTTGTGCCTTTGTGGCCATAAATTGTATTTTAGAATCCAAAAAAGTAAATAACACCTACCCTTCAATTACTAAACACCATAAAATGAAAAAGGAAGAAAAAACTTTAAAATTAGAAAAGCTATTTGACCAATGGGTTTCAATCAATCCAGAATATAAAGGTAAGTTCAAGAAGGATGGAATAATTTGCGAAGATAAATTCGAGAAGCAGAAAATTAAAATCCTCTTCCTCTGTAAGGAGGGTAACAAATCAAAATCTGAAGAAAGCGCCAAAGAAGGAGATTACAGATCGTGGTGGAATGAAGAAGCTCTCTATGGAATGTTTTCCATAAGAATTGGTTCCTGGGCCTATGGACTGTTGAACGGCCTCGAAGACATAGGAAATTTATCAGACCAGCAAATCAAGGAAGGCTTGCAAAGCATTGCTTTTATGAATTTGAAAAAGACAGCAGGGGATCATATTTCAAATTTTACAACAATAAAGGAATGTATTCAGAAGGATAAAGATTTGATAATTAAACAAATCAATATTATCGATCCGGATATCATTATTGGCGGAATTAGTTGGGAATCCTTATGGTTTGAGTTGTTTGATAAATTAGAGAAGACCAAACCGAATTTGTTTAAATGGAAAAATAAACTCATTGTTCATTTTTACCACCCTTCGGCAAGAGGCAAAGGTATTAGCAATAAAACACTGTACGATAACCTAAGAAATTTAATAAGCTCTGGCGTCTAATGATAACCAAATACTGCGTAAACTGATTTGCCACCCAGAAATGGTTGAAACCATTGCATCCTGATGCGTTCACCTATCTGATATTTATGGTTCAGCCACGTAGTATTTTTTCCGAATCATTTACCATTTGGGCTTCCAGGTAAGCTTTGTGATTATGATAAATGGCTCCTTTGGGAAGCCATTTCATAAATGGCCCGAGTTCAGCTTTTATTTCATTCAGAAAGAATGCCGGCAATTTATCCGTATCACCTTCAAAGTAAGCACGGAAAGCGGAGTCTTCTTCTAAAAGTCTTCTTTTTTCCTCGTAATATTTGATTCTGACCCGTGGGCCGGAAGATGAAATTGCTCTGCCAAAATTGGCAATCTTTGCATTGAAATTGGTATTGGATTGAGCACGCCGACGCATAGCTTTCCAGGAATAAGAATGTTTTAGCAGATCGATAACCCGGTCATAAAACTCAGGCCAGGTATAATTCAAAGGTTTTACATTCATTACCCGTTGGTTATTGAGAAAATGAAAGGGAAAAGGAAGCACCCGGTCGTTTATCAGGTAACCCAAATTGGCCGGTGCCGCACTGCCAAAGGACGTCAAAAGTGTATAAGCCGGAAAAACGCCCGGAACTATATCTACAAATTTTTTGGAAATCCGGAATGGATCTGCTCCCTGGTCATTATCAAGACCCAACACAAAATTGGCTTGAACAAAAGGAATGTACTTTAAGATGAGATTGACGTGTTCGGCTACTACTTCCAGTTTTTCCAATCCTTGCTTTTGGCCTGTTCTCGATTTATTTCCCAGATCAAACCAGGATTCGATCCCAGGCAACATGCCCACAAAGCTATTTTTATTTAATCGGATTAAATGTTTTTCTGATAACAGGGACAAACTGCTCTCTGCAAAAAAGTCGATCCTGCCTTTGGGTACAACTTCTTCAATTAACTCCATATAGTCATTAAACCGGATACCAAAGTTTGGATCATGCCAGGCTACTCTTGGCCTTTTGAATTGTGTCAGCAGGAATTTCAGGTCTTCCTTGATTATTTCATAATTAAGCGGTTGGTAGGGAACTTCTGCGTCGATACAAAAGCTACAAGTATAAGGGCAACCCATACTGCCGATCATGGGCACCATTTTCAAAAAAGGAGTCTTTTTCAGATTTTGCAAAATGAAAGGCCAGCGTTCTCTGACACCAGGCAAATCCGGTGGTTGGCCTTTGGCATTGAGATAAATGCCTTCAGGTTTTTGTGATTGACCATCTGCCAATATATCATAGACCATTTCGCGATGCGTAAATCCCAGCACGTAATCAAAATATTGGGTGGCATCATCGGGATAACACTTGGCATGTGGGCCTCCCAATATAGTTACCGTCCCGCTACTCCGAAAATAATTGCTAATGGAGTATGCGAGCAGTGCTGCTTCTGAAAAAGCGCTGATAAAAAGGAAATCAATCTTCTCTGGTAATTCCTTAGACAAATCTTCCATGCCGGTATAGCAGGTATAATGTACTTTTGCTCCTTTTTCCTGACACCAAATCGCGATGATCTGTGGCATAATGCTGGCAAAATTCGCGTGCATATATTTTGCCCAAAGAGAGTTATTTGGCCGGTTTGAAATTAAATCAATAATTCCTACTTGTATAGATGATGGTGTTTTTTTCATAGAGGGTTAAGGTGCCGTCATTGAACTATGACATCCGACAAGGTAAGCCGAATATTTAAGTATCCTGCAATGATTCCCTTTTATTCCAATTTATTTACGCACCGGCACCGTCAAAAGTGATCTGATATGCTAAAACAGAAAATTTGTCCCAGGGCCACCAAGAAGGCCTTATGTGAAGAACTATTGCTCAAAATAATTTAACAGAATTTTACCCGCTTCTTCAAGGTCTTTCCCAAACGTAACGATCCCCTCCTGATGCCCTGCCATCACAAATATTTTCTGCCTCGGAAGGCTGGTTTGCCTGTACAACCGTGCGATCTCCCCTGCCATTTCAGGCGTGCCGTAAGGAATGCTTTTTTCCGTAACCGGAATCTTGTGAAGCAGTTTTTCCCAAAGCTCAAAATGATGCACATGAATGACCGCATTGATGTTCAAATCCAGTTGGTAAATCGCGCCATGACTGAGCGACTCCGATGAAGCTTTGACGGCGCCGCGACAAGTGAGGCGGTTTCCTGCGAGATCGAAATCGGTGACTACGGAATAATGCTCCGCGCCCAGCTTTGGAATATTGCCAGTCGCAGAGCCGGTGATGATGAATTGGTCGCCCTGAATCCGCTGGCTGATGTTGCCGTAACCGATGCCGTTGTCATAAGCGCCGATGAGTTTCAGGGCATACAGCCGATCGCGCCAGGCATTGAGTTCGGAAACAAGCGCCTCGTCAGGCGGAGCGCCGGTTTCGAGGTTGCAATGAAATTTGATATAGCCTTCATCGAACATCGGCCTTTTGTTTTTCAGGGAAAAGCGCGAGGATGCTTTCCGCATTGGCTGCACAAATTCCACGCTCGGTGATCAGTCCGGTCACGAGCCGCGCCGGCGTAACATCGAAAGCGTAGTTGGCCGTTTCGCTGGCCTCCGGTGTCAGCATAACCTGTTGGATTTTTCCATCGACAAAACCTTCGATGTATTTTATTTCGTCACCACCACGCTCCTCAATCGGAATGTCTTTTAAACCATCCTGCATTTCCCAATCGATGGATGACGATGGCAAGGTCACGTAAAATGGAACGCCGTTGTCAAAAGCAGCCAGCGCTTTGAGATAGGTGCCGATCTTATTGGCTACATCGCCGGTGTAAGTCGTTCGGTCGGAGCCGACGATGACCAAATCCACTAGCCCTTTTTGCATCAGGTGGCCGCCTGTATTGTCGGCAATGACGGTATGCGGGATACCCATTTCCTTTAGCTCCCATGCGGTGAGCCTGGCGCCCTGGTTTCGTGGCCGCGTTTCATCTACCCAAACGTGGAGGTCGATGCCTTTCTGAAAAGCATGATACACCGGAGCGGTTGCCGAGCCATAGTCCACGAATGCCAGCCAGCCTGCGTTGCAATGCGTCAGGATATTGACCGGGGCGCCGTTTTTGCGGCGGCTGATGGCTTCGATCAAAGGCGAGCCGTACACGCCGATCATTTTTCCTGATTCTGCATTTTCATCGGTGATGCGCTGAGCAGTATTGAGGGCAATGCTTTTAGCTTCACCGGCAGTGCGGCATTGTTTTAAAGCATCTAGTTGGAGGTCGGCAGCCCAGGCCAGGTCTATCGCCGTGGGACGAGTGCTTTTAAGCTGATCCGCTGCTTTCTCAAAATACCCTGGTGGAATGTCATTATCCCGGAGTTCCAATGCTGCGAGGTACATCCCATAAGCAGCAGCAGCGCCGATCAGCCCCGCTCCGCGAACGTGCATGTCTTTGATCGCCACACACATCTCATGGAGCGAGGTGATCTTTTCGATGACAAACCGGAAGGGCAAATATCTTTGGTCGATCACCAAAATGGCAGCAGGATCATCCTCCTCCATCCAGATCGTCCGGTAATGTTTTGTACCAACTTTCATGTGTTTTGTTTTCTGTAAAGGTAATTGTAATGAGCATAGCAGGGTTCAAATTTTATGAATTGTTGATTTGCGGATCCTGCCTGACTGCGTTTGGCAGGCAGGTTGCGGATTCGTCAATTTGTAAACGGTAAACAGTGAACGGTAAACGGCAATTTTCTGATTTCGCAAATTAACAAATAAACGCATTAACAAATTAGCAATTCCCACCCAACCCTGATCGCCTTTTTTCTGGTCTTTATTACTGGATTTGACAAACTCAGGGCGTCTCTTTTTTTAAAAATATACTTTCGATAAAAATTCAAAATATGCAAACCAAATTCAAATTCAGAGCTATCGTTATAATGCTCCTTTTATTCGGTTCTTACTACCGTTTACTTTCCTGCACCTGCGCCGGAGAATCTTACTTTTGTGAAGAAATTTCAGACACGACGGATAGTTTTTTACACCCCGAATATGTCCTGCGGGGGATCAAGCTGAAAGATACGCTTCATGGTATGTTGTTGAAAATTGAATACCAGTATATCAATGAAATACTGGCGGACACCATTTTGATCTGGGGCGATACCGGGGGGTTATGCAGAGTCTTTACCTCCTTTTTCGAGGTTGGAGATACTATAATTTTGGGGATCAACCGCCTGGAATCTGAATCTGGAATACCGGATGAATCCATCGGCGATTACTGGTTTCCGGCATGCGGCGTTACCTTTTTGGAAATTGAAAATGGATTGGTTGAAGGTCCGATCTCGTTCAATACCACCGCCATGTCATTAGAAGAATTCGATCTGTATATGGAAAATGAGGAATATAATGCAGATTGTTTAACGTCCGGCATCCGGCAGTTCCAACCTAATGACCTAAAACTTTATCCCAACCCAGCCATGAATACAGCTTATGTAAATTGTGAAAGCTGCGATGGCCTCGCCCTGGTTTCGGTTTACAGCGTAACAGGGGCGTTAATAAATATTCCTTTTTACCAAACGGGAAATACGATAAGGCTGGATGTAGCCGGTCTGGAGAAAGGCGTCTATTTCGTTCGACTGAAAAACCGCGATACGCTGCTGAATTGTAAATTGCTGGTGATCTGAGCATAGTCTTAAAACCTTGCCCTTCTCCTGGATGACTGCATCGCGACACTTCTCCAATAATAGGCTTCAAATTGATTTTTTGTCACTGGACTTTGATCGGCTCCTTGATTTTTATCATTTATCCGAACCCAAAGTCTTACCTACCTTTGCCACAAACGACCCGCCTTGATATTCAGCCATTTACAAAGCGTTTTAATGACCGGTGTGAAACAAAAAAGTTTGTTTTGTGAATCTTTTGAAATATGCAATTTCCCAACCCCTGCAAAAACAGATTTCGATGCAAAGGCAGATCGGGATTCGAACATGAATAGCGGAATTTTCCAGTTGAGGGTACAAATATCCCCGTTCGTGATCTTTTATAATGCGAATGCGAGATAGGCGTGTAATTTTGAATCGTAAACAAAAAAAAAGAGCAACAGCTGCAACTGTCGCTCTTGTAAGCTTAACCCAAATTTGAACTTACGTTTTGTGTACAAAAATGGGCGTATGCTGAAAAGCCCAATCAAGAATAGAGTAGGCTTAACCTTAAAAATTTATCTAAATTATGAAAAATTCAGTTTTAAATCTAATCTTCGGCGTTTTCTTTTTCGCAACCTTGATGTTTTTAAATTCCTGTACAAAAGATCAGGAGATCATCACAAGCGCCGACCAACCACAGCTACCGAAAATTGAAGAACCGACTCCCGGAATTGCTTCCAGCATCACAGTACAAAACGGATTGTTGAATTTCCAAACTTTGGAAGATTTCCGCAATACGGTACTCGCCCTGAACCAGATGAACCCGCAAGATCAACTCAGCTGGGAGAAGAGCCTGGATTTCAACTCCATGCAGCAAATTTTCAACGACATCATGCTGGCTGAATTTGAAACGTCCGGATCGCACTCTGCCCTTTACAACGAACAACTGCAAAACGGCCTTATCGTTGAAAACAACACTGACGGCCTTTACAACCTGAACCTGTTCAACCCGGCTTACGCAACGGTACTCAACGAAAATGGTATGGTCATCGTGGATAACTCCATCTACCAGTTTACAGGAAATGCCCTGAAAATTTGGGAAAACGGCGACGTGAACCAATTGCAAACACTCGCAAATACCACTGCCAGCACTGCAAACATCAACATCGTTCCGATGAATTTTCAGGAAGCGACACTGCGTAGCGCCCCTCACTGGACTGATGAATGCGAAAGCGGTGACAATACAGGGTTGATCCGTATTACTGCTCTTTACAACTCCGAGTTTCTGGAAGGTGGCAACCCGGATATCGCTTTTATCGAATATTTTGTAAACGTCCAATCAATGATCATGACTCCCGGCAACGAACTGGAATTCGACCCGAATGCCACAGTAAGGCTCATGGGAAGATCAGAACTTCTCTTTACCTTGACCAACGGAACTATGGAGCGAAGCATGAATCAGATGAGAACTTATAACCAGATCATCGGTTTTGGCGGTAACTTTACCTTTATTCCGCTGGAAGCTGGTCAATATAACTTCCCTGATCCGTGGGTATTTGTCAACCCGATCCACCTGGTTCGTACTCAATGGCAAGCTCAAAACAAACTGAGCGACGGTACTTCATATACCTGCGGGATCACCTTCTAAGCCAATGTTCAAAGATATTCTGAAACCGTTTTGTAATATTTTTTTGAGATGTAAGATAAAGGGGTTGATCCAAATCACAAAGGCGCTCTTACCGTAAAAGGTAATCAGCGCCTTTGTATACACGACACCGCATAGATTTCGGATTATAAAAATTAATCTATGCTTAGTCGGTATAACTGTTCACTGAAAATTTCGGGAAAAGAAAAATCCGAAATTTATCCGTGAACAAGTATAAATTAAAAAAGATAAAAATATTAATTATCGTACCCCAAAGTTTTATCAGCTCCGATGTGGTGTTGATACATTTTCCAGACTTCACGGGCTACATCTCTTCCAAGCTCCAGCCCCGCAATATTATCCACCTGGATGTGGTAGCCTCCCATCACCCTTGAAATACCGGCCATCTCAGCGGTTTCGGTAAAAGTGGGAAATTTGAGAACGACAGGTTCGCCCACATTATCAGGCTCTGTCATAATTCCGGGGATCAGTTCGACTTCTTCACCGAATTCATCGCTCCCTTTGTACAATTTAAGGATTTCCGCACAACCACCACTGACAGTGCTGTGGCCTGAAACGTAAGCAGGGAATGGCGGACAAAGGAAGGTTGCCGGAGAATAAGGCATCCAATCTTTTCCTTTCAATTCGGTCATCCCTTTTTCAGGGCCGCCCCAGCATTTGATCGGCTGATCTTTGTAATATTCATGAACAAGCGCGTAAGGCCTTGCATAATCGTAAAACATTTTTGCATCCCAACAGGCGATGAATGCGTCCATTGCCGTCACTTCGGTGAGGAAATACATTTGTACATCCTGATCGAGTGTGTGGTTATCCCTTCGGGAAACATCCTGGGCAAATTTCAGCCAGTGGCCTGCCTGCTGCACGGATTGCGGCCCGTCGCGCATAAACTCAACCAGGGCTCTTTGCTCGTCGGTGAGGTTGGCTTGTAATTCCACAACTTCTTTGACTTCTTCTTCCAACTGTTTGGAACCCACCAAAGGCGGCGGCGCAGGGCGAAACTGATCAGAGGATTTCAAGGCTACAGGCTTGACATGCTGCCAGAACGGTGTCAAACAACTCGGGGCAAATTTTCCGCCTTTTCCATCATCGAAATACTTGGGTTGCCAACGATTGATATCGACGTTTTTGTCTGGAGTGTTAACGGGTTTGTAGTTTGTGTAATCGAAATAAGGTTGACCGTTGGAGCCTTCTACGTTGCCGTATTGATTGGAGCCGTCGTTTCTTCGCGCTTCGATAACCGCTTTTCCAGCCAGGTTCCCGATGCCTTCCGGAGTGTTTGGATCCATGGAATCGTTGTCGGGATCAAGCTCCAGTTCCACCATAAAGTTTCTGAACATTGTGGAATCGGAATAATAGTATTCGTTCAAAGTCCTGTAAGCTGCATAG
>CAZKDA010000080.1:13048-18914 GCA_964551455.1 uncultured Saprospiraceae bacterium | reverse complement strand
CCCGACAAATCGGGAGATGAGGCAATTTTTAGAAGTTCCCTTATGCCTTGATAAAGAATTTATCCTAATCACAAGACAGTTTGGAGTTTGAGTAGTGAGCAAGAGTAAGCTATTCAGACTCCATTTTTTTTGTACTCAAGTCTCACACTCCAACTCAAACTGAGAAAGGTGTTTGATTTTGAAAGGTTGGAATTTTACTCCAAAGCAAATTTCACCCGATAGATCACAATCGAGCGGTATCTTAACCGTTTTTTTGAAAAAGACATTGTCTTTCAAAACCTTTAGATTATCCAAGATTTTGGAAATAAGGGGGAAGTTAAATTGAAATTCCCTATCTTCCCACAATGAAAAAACATTATAACATCATCATTGCCGGTGCAGGTGGTATTGCTGAGGCTGCTGCGTTGATCCTGGTGGAATGGAGCGAAGTGACTCCAACTATTTTTATCGGAAACCGAACCCTGTCCAAAGCGCAAAACCTGGCGAGATGGGTTGAAGCTGGTACAACCAAACCTTGTTCTGTACAGGCATTCCATATACCGGAAACGGGCATCACGCCGACTATGAGAGAGATACTGCTACAGGGTGATATCCTCCTCGATTGTCTTCCGGGATTCATGGCGCCGAAGATGGCAATACTGGCCAAAGATTTCAACCTGCATTACGCCAACCTGACCGAACGCGTGGCGGAGACAAACCAGATCATTGACTTAACTAAAAATGCACAAACCGGCTTTGTACTCCAGACTGGTCTCGCCCCCGGCTACATCGATGTGCTGGCTAATGGACTTTTCCGGCAGTTTTGTAATGACTATGAGGTTGAAAAGGCGGACAAGTTGGAGTTTAAAGTCGGCGCCCTGACCGACCATGCCGTTGCTCCCCATTTTTACGGATTTACCTGGAGCCCGGTGGGTGTTGCGACCGAATATATCGAAGATGCCATTGTGATCCGGGAATATAAAAAAACAATTCTACCGGCTCTTTCTGCGCGAGGTACGATCATCATTGATGGAACGGTCTATGAAGATGACCTGACCTCCGGAGGCGCTGCTGACCTTCCCGATGCGCTGGAAGGAAAAGTGCGTTCTCTCGACTACAAAACCCTGCGGCATCCAGGGCATTATGGCTGGGTCAAAAAGCAATTGCAGGAATTGAAAAACTCCAAAAATATCATCGCTGACCTACAGCAAAGGATGGAAGACATTATTCCACATTACGATGATGACAACATTGTTTTGTACGCAGCGGTGGAAGGCAAAGATGCCAAAGGAACGCTTCGCCGCAGAGAAATCGCCAAAAAAATCCGTCCGCAATTGGTCGGGAAACACCTGCTCCGGGCCATACAAACTACCACCGCAGTGCCTTTGCTTCAAGCCGCTCAAATGCTACTGGAAGCTTCACCGGCAGGTGTGATCCTCCAAAGCCAGGTGGAACCTTCGAAGTTTTTAGTGGGAAATTTCATTGAACCGGTTTACGGGAGTTTTTCCTCCTGACAGACCTTCAAGGTTTTGGAAACCTTGAAGGTCTGTCGGGGAAAAAGAAAAATCCATAGACCAGATACAAAATGGCTGGCACTAAAATCAAATAAAACCATATTCCCGAAAGGGTATCCGGCCTCAATATGAAAAAGACCAGGAAACTCAAGGTAGCGATCAATCCTCCTGTTTTTGGGGATTTCAATGCGACGATCAAACCAGCGAGTACGCCTGTGGGAAAAAATATGATCGCCGTCAGATCGCGCCAGCCGTTGAGATGTTGTGGTTCGGAACCAAAAATATGGCCACCGATCATGAATATTAAAAACGCGATGCTCAGACCGCCCCAAATTCTCGCGATCCACAGAAGGATCATTGCTGTAGTTTTTTTGTTTTTCATTTGATGAGGGTTTGGTTATTAGTTTAAAACGATGCCGTCTTTTCAAATCTGGCAACCGCAAAATTAAGCAAAACGGCCCACCGGTTGGCTGCCTTTTTATCGAAGAAAAAACGCGTTTCAGCGAATAAGGACTTTAACGGGCCTTGTAATGAAAGCGCAGCAAAGTGGGTTTTTTGCTCTGCCCCTCATTGGTAATAATCATTTCGCCGTTTTTAAGAAAAGTAATGCCTTCGGCTTTGTTGAATAGCTCCGGGTCGAGCGGTTCTATATGATCCATGTAGCCTTCCGGGCTTAATATAAAAAGCAGTTTATCATCGGCGGAAAGCATAAAAAGCTGTTTCGTAATAGGATGGAAACTGATGGCCGAGGTATTGAATTTGATGTTCGGACCTTCATCTTTTTTCTTCTTCTTCTTAGTAGAAATGGCTGACAAGCTGACGTTGTTTTCAACCGCGAATTGTTTAACAGCGGGCAGGTCGATCTGGTAAAGCAGTGTTGGTTCCAAAGTTTTGGTCTGGAGATCAAAGCCGTAAATCGCCCGCAGGTTTTTGTATTCCCGGCCTTTACCGATCTTTCCTTTGCTGGCAATCAGGAGCCGGTGGTTAGCCTCGTCGTAGCAAAGTCCTTCGTTATTTTTTGCTTCTATCCCTGTGGAAATGGAATCCACTTCCGGGGCTTCTGAGTTGAAATCCCGGATTTCAAAGAGCATTCCATCACTCCGAAGCACATAGATCGTTTGGTCAACCCGCGCGATGCCCTCGTAATCGCCGTCAGGGCCAAAAGTAAACTGCTCTTTGATCTCATAATTGATAATATCGTACAAAAAAAGAATCCCGTTTTCGTCCTGGATACAAGCCACGGTATTGGAATCAACGACGGTCAATCCCGAAACCTCGTGCAGGATATCCGGCAAGACTTCGGACACATCAGGGTTCTTGAAATTATACCCTGTGACGCTTTCGTATTGTTCATCTTCTGAAGTGCAACCTGCTAGGAACAGGAATAAAATGGCGATAGTTTTAGGGATTATATTCAGCATATCGGTTACCGCACTATGCGGCTTTTCATTTTTTTGAAATTTTTATTCGGCAAAAGGTAATGCCGGGGAATAAGGAGCTATTTTGAATGTTCTTCTAATTCAATGCCGAGCTTGTGTTCCCCGGTCTGGTTTTTTCAGAAAGGATCAGTTATTTGATCGTTTTAATATTTCTCCTTCAGGGTTGAAAGTAACTTCGATTTTTTCACTTTTGGAGCGAAACTCGATCTCGTAAATGACGGAATTGTTTTCCGTGATCATTTCCACTTCCTTCACTTTGTAATCTTTAAATTCACCATTTAATTTTGAAAGCACTTTCTCCGGAAGTTGATTCTGTGGGATTTCCTCTTCATATTTCACAGGATTGCCGGTTTCGTCGTACCACACTTCGAGTTCGTATTTTTTGTTTTTATCAAACTCGACCTTAAACAAATCCTCAACTTGCTTCCACTCAATATCCGTGGCATTGGGGTATTCTTTTTTGAATTCATTCAGCACCAAAGAAGGAACATCGCTTTCCGGGATTTCCTGGCCAAAACCATAGTTGGCAGCCGCGATCAATATCGCAAACATCATTAATACGTTCTTTTTCATTTTTTTGAAATTTTAAATTTATTACAAAGCAAAGCAGTGATTTTGGAAACAATTGGGAATGAAAATCCGAATGCAGGAAAATTTTAGATCATTTCAATCCAAAACGAACTTCAAAACAATGCATGCCTTCGAAACGGTAGGAAATGACAAAATCGTAAAGTATGCAAACTGCTTTTGCAATAGCCAGCCCCAGCCCGGTTCCCGAAGGTTTTGAAGCAGCCTGGTGAAAACGTTGGAACACCTTTCCGGCATCCAAAGGCTGACCGTGCCCGGTATTGCAAACTTTTAAAGTATTTTCCAAAATCTCTACTTTTACTTTTCCATCGCGATGATTGTGGAAAATGGCGTTTTTGAGCAGGTTGGAAACCAGGATGCCGGCGAGTGTAGTATCCATGTTGACCATTAAGGTTACGGGGGCTTTCACCTCGATCGACACATTTTTAAAACCTGCCTGGTCTTCCAGATCGTCGATACTTTGCCGAACAATGTCGTGGATGGAAATATCCTGGTTGTCAAAAAACTGTTTGTTTTCGATCCTGCTCAGCAGCAGCAGGGATTTGTTGAGCCTGCTCAGCCGTTCGATGATCTCCAACACTTCCGCTATGGTCTTGGCATTGGATACTTCGAGGTTTTCGCTTTCGAGCAAAAGTTCGAGTTTGCTGGTAGCGATAGCCAATGGAGTTTGCAACTCATGGGCAGCATTTTCAGTGAATTGTTTTTGGTTGTTGTAAGCTTCGAGGCTGTGTTTTATCAACGCATTTGCAGCATTTTTCAACTCATTGAATTCCTTGGTACGGGTAACGAGGTCAGGCAGCTTTTCATTTTTGTCGAGCCGGAAGGTTTTGAGTTGAAACAACAAACTGTAAAATGGTTTCCAGAGGTTTTGAAACACCACGTTGTTGATAATAATAATGGCGAACACCAGCGCCAGGTATAGCCAGCAAATCGACCAGATCAGGCTCTCAATGAGATCGTCTTCCTCGACCATAGAGGAGATCACGCGCAGTTCATAAAAATGGCCATTGTGGCGGAATGCAGTGGTGAGCATTCTAACCGGCTCAAGGTCGTCTTCATTGTACATATACATCAGCGTATCCTGGTAAATGTCGTTGATCTTAACGGCACTTTGCCGGCCAATTTCCCGGATAGCGTAATTGCTTTCGTCAAAGCTGATTTTGTTGAGAACGCTGGAGTCCGTTTCCGTTTTATTGATGATGAGCAGCTTGTAATTGTCCAACCCGTCGTCGATGCTGTCATATATCTCATCGAGCATATTGAAATAAAAAACCACCGACCAGATGCTGACGATCACGAGGATGGAAATAGAAAGGTGTAAAAGCGAGCGGTTGAGCAGCTTCATATTTCAGTCAGTTTGTAACCAATACCGTAAACCGACTGTATTTCAATTTGGGCATTTGAGACCTGTAGCTTTTTGCGCAGGTTTTTGATCTGGTAATAAATGAAATCGAAGTTGTCGGCCTGATCGATATTATCGCCCCAGACGTGCTCGGCCAGGGCGCTCCGCGTAACCAACCTGTTTTTGTTGAGCAGAAAATAGCTGAGGATGTCAAATTCCTTGCGGTTGAGCGGACTGGTTTTTCCATTTACAAAAAACTGCCTGTCGTTCAGGTCGAGTGCAATGTTTGCCAATTCGATGTTGTTTTTTCCATCGAGCTTGTTCCTTCTCAAAACGGCTTTCACCCTGGCGTTGAGTTCGGCAGTGTGGAAAGGCTTAACGAGGTAGTCATCGGCGCCGAGTTCCAGGCCTTTCAGCTTGTCGTCGAGAGAATCTTTGGCAGAAATGATGATGACATTTTCCGATTTTCCGGAAGCTTTCAGGCTTTTCAGCAGATCGATCCCGCTGCCTCCCGGCAGCATGATGTCCAACAAAATACAATCGTATTCGTAAATGCCGATCTTTTCAAAAGCCGCCTGAAAAGAGTCAGCGGTTTCAACCAGGAAATGCTCCTTTTCCAGTGAAGCTTTTATGGTGTTACGAAGTTCTTTTTCGTCTTCAACGATCAGTATTTTCATCTCTTTGCAAATTAACTCAAAATTGCAGTCAGATTCTGGAAAGATACTGGAAAATCTTGAAGAATGACTATGATGGATAAGTTGATCACAATTGGATTTAAATCAGGTTTTCTGGTGGCTAAAATACAAAAAAAGCTTATTCAACCTGGAATGGTTGCTTGGAAGATTTGCATAGAAAGTCCTGATAAAAAATGTCTAGTTCCCCGCCATTTGCATTTCCAGTTCATCCCTCGAATCGATCCTTCGCCAGAGGATATCGAGGTATCGGAGCGCCAGTTTGTTTTTATGATCGGTGTAAGACTGTGAAGCCCATTTTACGGCATCATC
>CAZKDA010000080.1:0-13038 GCA_964551455.1 uncultured Saprospiraceae bacterium | reverse complement strand
CAGCACGGCGCCTTCGATCAGAGCTATGCCGAGGACGATGCCCATTACGAGGACGAGCCGCGCCGCGGCGGCGGCTGGAAGAAGATCGTGGCTCTCGTGGCCTGCACGTTCCTCGTGGGCGGCTGCCTGGTGGTCGCCTACGGCATCATCCAGGTCGCCGTTGATCTCGTTGATGATCGCCATATTGTAGCAAGCCCTCCCGGCCACTTTTCTTTTGCGGTGTACAACGTCTTTTGCCCAAAGCTCGGCAGCGCCGTCCCAGTCACCCGTCTGTGCGCGGCGCTTGGCTATTTTGAAATTTTCCGTCCCTCTGACATAGTATTGTCTGGACACCCTTGTCTGAAAAGGAAGTATCCGCGTGGCATAAAACTGCCCGATATTGTTGCTGATCTGCAAAACGGCTTCTTTCCTGCCGAGGACGGCCTCAACGGCCTTCATGGGGTTGATCCCTCTGCCGCGGGATACTACATTTTCGGTAATTAAAAATTCATCGACGATGTATTTATTTGCAGGATCGTATATCCTCCAGCCGGTTTTGATGAGGGTGTTCAGGGTTACTTCGTGTTCTATCACCGGGATCGTCACCCCTATTGCCGTTTTGGTTTCGGAAGTGAACATCTGGAAATCGCCTCTGGTGTCTGTATCGTAAAAAGCCAGCACAAAAATGGCATCTACGTTGTTTTCACGGCAGATCTGTTCAATGGTTTGCCAGGAAAGCTGAGCGGGAAAAACGCCCATGCCCGGGCTTTTTACGTCAACGCAATCAAGGACCTTGACCTCGGAAAGTCTTCGGTTGGCCTTCAACTCGTTCATCAATCCCAAAATAGCAGCATCAGCGCCATCCCTGTCCAGGTTTTTGCCTTCTGCCGATAAGATCTTATCCAGGTCGTCAAAGGTTTTGTTTTCACCTGAAAGCTGGCTTCTGTCCAATATTCCGATCTTTTTGATCGACGGATGGAGTGGTGCGGTCGCCGGTTCGGTTACGCTAAGTGTCAATTGATTGGTAGAGCTGCAAGCACCCAGTATCAGTGCAGTAAGCAGTAATGTAATTCCTTTTGTTCCAAAATTTTGAATCATACTTTTTAACATTGGTTATCCATTTTCTTTCTTCAATTGCAATCTATTTGCCATAATGGTTTTCCAACGGAACATTTCCGCAACTGTTACCACATTTATGTATTCTTTTCGCTTATGCGCTTTCAGGATATTGGCGCATGGATTTTAGTTCTGTTTGTTTCCCGCAGATTACGCAGATCACCGCAGAGAGTGAAAAGCTCCCTGGTTCTGCGAAAACCCGCCCGACCCCGCAGGCGGGCGGGTCAGCGGGATCAGCGGGACACTTTATTATTCCCATAGATTATGCAAATAAAAAAAAGCAGGAACCACATCGATTCCTGCTCTTTTTCATGGTTTTAGTCGCAGAAAACCTATTCGTTTTTCAAATAAAAACGGAAACCTGCATACCATTCACGACCTCTTGTCGGCCCCCACATCGACGAAGTATCAAAGTAGGGACTGAAAGGATCTTCCCAACTGATGATGGGCTGATACTGCCTGAAATTGAAGATGTTTTCACAACCGGCATACAGTTCCAGCTTTTTGAAATTGTAAGTGAATTGAGCATTCACCACAGTATATGGTTTGGAATAATCCGGTCGCTGAAATTCTTCAGGATTTGCATGCGTATGCGGCAATCGCTGTCTTCCATTCCAATGTGCGGACAAATCGAAATGATATTTATTGGAAAGCGGCGCATAACTGAAGGTTGCCAGAACCCGGTGCTTCGCATTAAAAGGCAACTCCTGTCTGGTTTCGTGATGTTCCTGGTAAACATCAAGAAAAGTGTATCCCGTTTTCCAGGAAATGCGCTTCCAGAGATTCAGAGAAACTTCAGCCTGGAATCCATTGCTGATGCTCGTCCCGCTAAAATTTCGGATGAAAGCTTTTGTCGGATCAGAATCGTAATCCGGGAAAACCTGATTCTGGAAACTGGTGCGGTAAAAATCCAGCGTGAAGTAACCTTCGAAAAAATTACCTTCCAGCCTTTGAAGCAGGTTGATTCCGTAATTGATCGCCTTTTCAGGTTCCAATGATTCTTCGAAAACAATGTCGCGAGAGCTGACCAGCAGGTGGATGTTTTCGCTGAACAGGTTCACCGTTCGCCAGCCTGCACCAAAGTTTGCCCGGACGACAGTCTTAGGCGAAAAATCGTATTTCAGCAAAGTCTTGGGCGTTGCGATGGTTCCGAACTGGTTGTGGTGGTCGGCGCGCATACCGGCGATCCAGGTCAGCTTTTCATTGAAAAACCGCATGGTGTTTTCCGCGAAAATGCCTCCGGTATTTTCCTGCCTTCCGTATTTTCCAGCGTAAGTTCTTTGCAAAAAATCAGTCGTAAAAGAGATGTCTTCCTTTTGATCCAGATGCCGGAAGCTCAGGCCGTATTTCAAATCGTGTTGGTCTGAATACTTCAGTTCATGCTGGATGTTGCCATAAAAATTGGTTTGCTGTGCATCGTATTTCGTTGTTCCGAACCAGGAGTTTTGATCGTGGTGGAATACGGAAACAAACAACACGAGGTTGTGCCTGTCGTCAAAGCGATAGCCCGTTTTCGACCAGAATTCGGGTTGGTTGAAATTTACAGTCTGGCCGTAAACTTCGGAACTTCCTTTGTCGCTGTCAGCATTGAAGAAGGTCTGGCCGCCGACCCGCTGTTCGTTTAAAAAACGGATGCCGATGCTGCTGTTCCAGCCCCAATCCTGCTCTTTTCCATATTTCCAATGATTAAAAACCATATAGCGTGTGAGCAAGGGCAGATCGAGAAAGTTATCGCCATCGCCGTCCGTTTTCTTTGCAGGTTGCACACTGTGAACCGCCGTCAGGTTGCTCCATTTTCCTTTTCGGAATGTGTAGTTGGCATTGAAGTGTTTTTCCAAAAAACTGTTCATATACATATTGAGGAGCAACTTATCGGTATCCTCGGGCTGCTTCGTAATGACGTTGATCTGTCCGCTGATACTCTCAAACCCCTGCAAAACGCTGTTGGCGCCTTTGGCAATAAAAATGTCACTGACCAGGGTGCCCGGAATGGAACTGATGCCATAAGTATATGACAAACCCTGGATCATCGGAAATCCATCGATCAACACCTGGTTGTAAACGCCCGACAGCCCTAAAATCCGCAATTCCTGTGAATTGGTGATGATATTGGTGGTCTGCGGTTGTACCGACATCTGGGTACCAAAACAACCAGCAAGGTCACAACAGGCAGCTTTTTTGAGTTCTATCTCAGTGATCTGCTCCGTTTTGATGGGATTGAGGGAGGAAACAATGATCCCGTCTTTTTTTTCGGAAACAACGATCTGATCGATAGTGGTCAATTCCTCCAAAACGAATTCTGCAAACTCCTGCTGATCCACATCGATGGTATCGGGTTGATAACCCACGTAGCTGGCCACCAGTTTTTTGTTGGAACCTTCCGGCAAAGGAATTTTAAAAGAGCCGTCACTGGCTGTTGAAACCCCGGTGTCTGTACCCAGCCAATACACACTGGCGCCCATCAACGGTTCTTTTTTAGTGTTGAACACTGTTCCGGAAATATTTTGTGATGATACACATAAGGGAAACAGCAAACCAACAATGAAAATATATTTCTTCATTGTAAAAAGAATTAAATGTTGATGAATGGATTACAGTTTCACCTTGTAAGGCCTTGCTTCGGGGTTGGTACAATCCCCTGTATTTTCGATGGCAGCATGTATCTCCTTTTCCGTGATCAGCGCTGGGTCATATTTTGCCTCGAAAGTCGTAACGGCGCCTTGTTTTGTACTTTTGAAACTGCTGACGCCTTTCAGTTTTTCTACATTGGTGCAGATCATCTGAAGGTCGGTAGCGCAACCTACGCCTTTCACTTTTATCGTAGCAATGGTGGTGTTATCGTTTGTTTCGCTGGCGGCAGTTGTAGTTTGCGAAAATGTGATGCCCGTGCCGGCAATAACGAAGAAAAGGGCAAACAGGGAATATTTCAAAAATTTCATTTTATTAGAATTTTAGTTGTTTAACAAAATTAGATTGAACTGCTGGTTTCGGGATGAAGTAGCAGATGTTCGTTAAACAAACTTGGGTGGTTGCCAGAATTCTTCGATGAAAAGGGAATTATGAATGGATCGGTAAGCAAAAACCCGCCTGATGGCAATCTCCTGATTTTTTGCCTGCATAAAGGTCGATTCAGAAAAAAACAAAACAATGGAGCAACAAAGCCGCAAAGGATTACAGCCGTTTTGGTCGCAGCATCCTTTTGGAATGGTGTTTTGCGCGTAGCCATCGAATTCGGAAAGCGACTCGCAATGAGCAGCGCAGCCCGCCTGTTCGGTCGCTTCCGCCAAGGGGATCATGTAAAGCCCCGGTTTGAAGGCCAAGAACAAAAACGTGATGGATAATATAAATGCTGCGATTTTCATTTCACCGCAAAGTTACGGTTTATTTGTAAAAAATGACAGGGGCGGTGGGAAACCTAAATACTCGAAATACCAGCTTTCACACTCGCGGGTAACCAAAAGTTATTGTGTTAGGCTGTTAAACTAAAAGCATGGTTAAAGGAAAATTATGGAACAGCGATAGTACCTAGCTTTGCCCTGCCTTTGCCGACAAATAGGCGAGGCAGGTTACCTCAGTATAAAACTGTCAGGTTGAGTACAATTATTCATGATAATTACAAAAGGTGTGATAAAGTTGTTATATTGATGCAATTATTTTTTTACCCATAAATCGAATTAAAATGAAGCATCTACCCCTCTCTGCCGTTGTTACATTCGTATTGTTATTTGTAAGTTTAAATGCTTTTAGCCAAGACATTTCACAGAGAACCCGAAATGCAGAGCTTGTATTTGAAGGCAAAATCACCAAAAAGACAAGCTTTTGGAATAGTGCAAAAACCAGGATTTTTACAGCAAACGAAATTACTGTATCCAGATCTTTTAAAGGTGATGTTCCCCAAACTATTGAAATCGTTACACATGGAGGAGAAGTTGACGGTGTTCAATACCATATTGAACATACAATGCCGATGCCGATAAATGGAGAAGGTGTATTCTTTTGTAAACACTTTGATAATTCGCCCAACCAAGCAGATCGGTTCCTAATGTTAAATGGCCAGTCAGGTGTTATCTATTATGAAACCAGGACAACTGGCTTTCAAGCAAAAGATAATATGGGTGTATATAAGAATTTAAAGACAGGCGTACTGGATAAAATTATCGAGGCCATCGGCTCAGATCCTATCGTTTATGGAAAAAATGTTTTTGAAAACAACTTTAGTGATTGGCTGTATGATAATATCGGACTCTTTTCCATGAATGACACAATCATTGAATTCAGCTTTGATAATATACAGCTAATCGGAACAACAGTGACAGAAGTCGAATTCGATATTCTTGTAAAATCCAATATTGCCGGAATAAAGTTTGTGGCAACCGATATATTTTTGGAATACAGCACGGAAGCTTTTGGTGAATATGTTGTTCAAAACGAAATGATAAGTGCAAGTAAAAGGACTGTCATAGAAGACACAATATACACCTTTGATCTTGTTGATTATTCTGAAAATACTTTGCAGTTGCTTGTGACTTCCAATTTTCAGGCTGCCAGTTTATACCCGCTCTCCCAGACATTTGAAGAATTTCTACATGTTACGCTTAACATCGAAAATATTTACGCGCTGGCCAATATCTCTTTTGACGATTTTTTAATGGCTGACCAAAGTTTGTTCTATGATGAAAACACAGGTGAATTCGTTGAATTCGACAGAATTATCGTTTCTCCGCCTTTCAATCCTTTTGATGTTCCCGATGTATTGGATTTTTTTGGTGAGGACGCACTAAATCCTCACCACATTACAGCAGGAACTGAAGAAATATTGACGATAATAGGTACTGGTTTTCTGGGCGTAAAAGGAATAATTGAATTTTATGATGCAGACAATCCTTCAGGAGTCACTGTCGTCGAAACGTCAGAGAACGATATAATTAGCTGGAATGATGTTGAGATAAAAGTAAAGGTTCCTTCTGCTGATGCAGATTTTTCAGGACATACAGCCGGAACCGGTTTTTTCAAGGTTGTACTTCCATCTGGCGGAGGTGATGCATCAAGTGATGATCCGTTGTATGTGGATTATTCTGTTTACAACTTTCGCACAACACCGGGTAATTCTGTTCCGGTTCATCTTGGCGACGCTGAAGTAGGAGACGGAAACGATAACGGAGAACTGGTATTTACTCTTTCAAATAATATGGATGTAGTTGCCTTTGCAAGAGACATAGTAGAAGCAGGCATTTGTGACTGGAATTCAAAAACCAATGTGAATTGGGATTTGGATCCTATGCCCGCTACCAATGCCACTGCTGCGAATGGAGACAATAAAAACCTGATTTATTTTGGAGGAGAAAGTGAGTTCACCGGAAGTTTATCCAGTTTGAAAGCATATACTATTTTGCGTTTAGGAACTAACGACAGGCGGATACCATGCACTGGATTGGGTTACGTATTTCAAAGAGAGGTGGATATTGTTTTCAGGGAAGGTAGCAATTTGAGCAATGCTAACTCTACCATAACCGGGTGGCATTATACAAGTTTGGCAACGCCGACCAACCCCGCAACAGATGAATTTGATTTTTATACAACCATCCTTCATGAATTAGGGCATGCCCACCTGCTTAGACATGTCAGAGAACATCCCAAAATCATGAATAATTCCATTAGTAGTGGTAACGGCGCATATGTAAACAGAACGTTCCAGCCTGAGGATGTAGAAGGAGGAGAATTTGTGCTGGCAAAAAGTGAAACCGTGTATAACCTGGGTGGGGGATGCCTTGAGGAGCACCACACAACATTTGTCAATACTATGGGGATCTGTGGTATGATAGATAAAACAAGAGAAATATCCGGGCAGGAATATCCTGTTAGATACCACCATAACAACGGGGAACTGGTTTTCTCATTTCCGGAAATGGGATATGCCGGACACTATCACTTTGTTTTATATAGCGTAGATGGCAGGCAAATCCAAAGCAATGAGTTCGATATAAATGCGGGTGAGATTGAAAAAAGTATAAATCTTACAGGCATTCCAATTAGCGGATTTTTTGTGTTTGAGCTTGCGAATAGTGAAACCCATGAACGCCTTTCAGGTAAGCTGATTTTAACACATTAAAAGTAAAAAAATGAAAACCCGTTATTTAACCCGTTATTTAATCTGTTATATCACCTTGTCCCTTTGCTTCTTCACCAGTTGCAAGACAACCAATCCAGTTGCCGCCCTGGAAGAACCGCCGGAATGTGAAAAATCCTATTCATTCATTAAAAATGAGGTATTTGAAAATGCCGACGGATGGTTGGAGTTCAGGGATATGGAAAAAATATATAAGGAATATGACATCGGAAATTTGAAATTCCCTTTCGCCTGTCTTGAAGGAAAGGATAAAGATTTCCTCCGAAGCCTGTTCGGAGAGCCGCATAGAGAGGCCATAGACAAGCGGAACAAGATACATACCCTTGTCTATTGTTTTTCCAAAGAATGTATAGAAGAAAGGTCATTTGGGGGTATGGGGGGTGTCGGGTTAATATTTTTTTTCGATGAAGCTGAACGGGTAAAAGATTTCTATGTCCAAATGAATCTTGTAGGACACTATCAAACACTTGATAGAAATAGAAAATAGGAGATATGTAACAAAAATAACCCGGCATTATACTTTAAACACAAAATCCTTAAACTATGCCTTTCAATTTTTATAGAAAAAATACGATTTGTATCCTTTTTATATTGGCGACCATTGCACCAGACAAACTATATAGCCAGATAAATATCTTCGATCCTTCTTTGGAGAATTACCCAAACAACACCTCAGAGTTCAGTTGGGTAGAATGCGAAGGTAGCGTAGATCTATGGAGCGCAAACGTATGGCTGAACAATCCTGATCCATCAGATGGCCTTAAATATATAGGAATGGTAGGCGGAGTAGCCGGATATTTCGAAAGTATTAGCCAAAAACTGCCCGACACTTTATTTCAAGGCGTAAGCTACTACTTCGATTTTGATATTTCGTATTTGTGGAGACCTGATTACGATTGGTTCGATAAGGGAAAGGTAGATATTTACCTGGGAAACGATGTGTGTGATGTATCCCGAAAAATAGCCACCTGTATTGCTCAGGATACTATTTGGGTAACTACGAGAGTATATTTCACGCCAGATGCAGATTATACGTCTATAACATTAAGGCAGGAGTATGTGGACACTATTGATATAAATTATGTACTGATAGATAATTTTTCGGCAATATTTCAAAATACCCTTTCCCTGGCTCCTGATACATTGGACAACTTTATCAGTGTATCTTCAATTCCTGGGTTCAAACAGATCGCCATAGATGTAAAACATTCTGAAGCAGACCAATTAAATTTTTGTCTTTACTCCATAAATGGAAAACGACTGTGGAGCTATATTCCCCTGAATACAGGATTGAACACGTTCAATATGGACGATCTTCCTGCCGGAGAATATATCGTGATAGTTAAAGATTTACTCAGCGGAAGAAATAAATCCTTTTTAGTTGTAAACATATAACTGAAGAAAACATTGACCTCCCGGTACTTTCTGTTTAAAAAATCTTCCCGAATACTGAAACAGAATTATGTAGCCAAACAGGACAAATTTCGATACCATTTACTGCGACACGTGAGATTCACGAATTCAGTGAGCTTTATTTTCACTACCCTGCATCGCCACAATCTTCGCCAGCGTACTCAGCAGCGTTTTGTGTTTTTTGACAAAGGGATTGGTTTCATCCCAAACGTAGCCGGCAAGGACAGAGCAGATTTGGTTTTTACGCACCTCATCTACTTCTTTTGCAAAGATGATCGTCTCGATGGAGCCGTCGTACCAGGCCGTTACGAAGCTTCGGAAAATGTCGATCCCTTTTTTCATTACCTGATCGTATTCCCCATGCCAGTCCACATTTTCTCCGGACAGATGCTTGTCCGTCAGTTTGGCGGCACTGACCGCGGAAGCCAGTGCGAGCATAACGCCGGATGAAAATATCGGATCCAAAAACTCCGTGCTGTTGCCGCAAAGCACAAATCCTTCCCCGTACATTTTTTTGATGCCAATGGAATATCCCGTGATGTTTTTAGGCTCGAAGAGCAGCTTTGAATTTGCAAAGCGGGCTTTCAGTCCCGGAAACTCGCGAATGAATTCGACAAACTTACGACCGTTGTCTTTTGCAAACTCAGCGATGTCGTCGTTGCCGGACACCACGCCGATCGAAGCAGTTCGGTTGGAAAAAGGGATCGCCCAAACCCACGATTGATTATTATTGAAAGTATGGACAAAAATGTTGTTGTTGGCGGTATCATCGCGGTTGATATCTTCAACGTGCGTAAAAATGGAGCCGCGCCCATCCAGCGCCGAAACTTCGTTGAGGTTGAACAAACGCGGCAGCACCCTGCCGAAACCGCTGGCATCGACGATAAATTTGCAGGTCACCTGTTCCGTTACACCGTTGGCATTTTTATACCATAAGGTTTGGATTTCCGGGGCGGTAATTACCTTCGTCACTTCGGTTTCAAATTTCACTTCCACACCCTGCCGTTCGGCTTCTTGTATCAGCATGTGGTCGAAACGGTCGCGTTGCACCTGCCAGGTCCAGGACCAGCCTTTGGTGTATTGTTCTGAAAAGTAAAAATCGCAGCGTTGTTCTCCCTTGAAAAAAGTGGCGCCGGTTTTTATTTGAAAGTCATTTTTCTCGATGGCAGGTAAAAGCCCTACTTCGTCCAGGTAGTTCATGCAATTGGGCAACAGGCTCTCGCCGATGACAAATCGCGGGAAGCGCTCTTTTTCCAACACAAGAACCTTGTGGCCTCTGTTGTTGAGATAAGCTGAAGCAGCAGAACCGGCAGGCCCGGCACCGATGACAACGACATCCGGATTATTTGAGTTACGATTGCTATTTGGCATCAGCCTGTAAAATCATTAATTTTTTTTTTAAAAAATAACGAGTAGTCTTTTGGGTTTTTAAAATTAGGTTCCTGATGTATTCGGGCGAGCTTGACCGAAGATCGCGGGAAAACAACAAATTACGCATTTCTTACTTTTTGAATGATCTTATGTTTATCGACGAAATTAAAGCAAGTGACAAAAGCCGTAACCGTCACACCCAAAACACCGTGCAGACCCACATTTTGGCCGGTGAGGTATAAATTGGGTACTTTGGTTTTGGTATGAATGTGCGAACGCAAATACGAATTGCTGTCTTTCACAAGACCATACATAGAACCATCGAAGCTGCCAATGTAATCCCGGAACGTGAGCGGCGAGGAGCTGTAAACGGCCACGATCTTTTCGCGGATGTCGGGGAATCTTTTTTCCACCTCCCGGATCACCTTCTCTTCTTTTTCCTTTTTGAATTGCTCGTAGGTTTTGCCGCGATCATTTTTGTTTTTTACAGTATTGAAAGTTTGTGTCCATTGTTCCGTTTCCTTGTCGTTCATGTAGGTGAGTATAGACATCGAGTCTGCGTAAACGCTGTTTTTTGAAACCGGAGCGCAGGACATCAAAAGCGCCTGCGGCCAGTCTTTCGGATCATAATCCACAGCATTCCACACGTCGTCGATTTTATACTGGTAAATGTTGTAATTGGGGTATTCGAAAGAATTTTTTTTGAAAGCCAGATGCACGGTGAAAGAAGAAATGGAATTCTCCAGTTTGTTCAGCCTTTTTTTGTAAGCGGGCAAAAAGCGGTCTTCACCGAAAATCTTCATCGTGACGGCAGGGTGGATATTTGAAATAAAGTTTTTCCCCTTAAAGGTTTGGCCGTTTTCGATAACGACTTCCTTTAACCTTCCGTCATCATAATAATTGGCGCCTGTTACTTCCACTCTTTTGAGTACCCTGCCATCGAAGTGGCGGATAGCTTTTGCAAGCTTGATGGCGATCTGCGAGCTGCCGTCCTTCAGTCGGTAAGAACCCGTGAGGTAGCTGTTCATAATAAGCGCATGGACGTAAAAAGGAGTTTTTTCTTTGATCCCGGCGTACAAAAGATTACTTCCGGCCAGCACATTGCGCAGCGTTTCGTTGTTTGTCAGTTCCTGAAAATACTGGTAAGCATTGATCTCGAGCAGGTCGATATTGTGGAGATAACTCTGCGAATCCTCGACTTCCAGGTTGTAAAGCGGAAAGATCCTGCACATGTTTTTTATATCCTCACAATAGCGGTCGATGACGGCCTTCTCGTCGGGAAAATGTAAATACAGGTTTTTTTTGAAACGCTCATAACCTTGCCCGAAAGGATATTCGCTGCCGTCTTTCAGGCGGATGATATCGAAGCCGTCTTCATCGAGCCGCTGGAGCTTGAGCTTGTCCATGATACCGAAATATTTGAAAAACTGGTAGAGGTTTTCGCCTTTATCGAGGCTGCCGATATAATGAACGCCGGTTTCGAAGACGCTTTTATTCCTGCTGAAAACCTGCATGTTGCCGCCGATCTGGTTGTTTTTTTCGAGCACGACCACCGAATAACCCTCCGAGCTTAAAATATACGCGCAGGCCAATCCGCCCAGGCCACTCCCCACTATCACAAAATCATATTCTCTGTTCACGTTGTTTGACTATATTTTTTGCAGGATAAATAAAACATTTGACGTTGTCGCTGACTGTTCCTTCATTTTGCAACTAAGCCTGTTCTTTTTTGCAAAATCCTCAATAAAATCCCTTGACAAAAAGCAAAGTTCTGTTTCAGTTTTGTTGAAACCTAATAACCGGGTAGAAAACCACTCCGACCGCAAAGTGCGTTTGTGTCGGGTTGTAAGATCGGTAATGCCCTCGCGGATAAAAATGATCCCGTTTTCATTCAAACCATTCACGGCATTTTGTAAAACCTCGATTTGGTCTTCCCTTCTCATGTAGTGCAAAATATCATTTATAAAAATGACATCCTGATTTTTTATGGAAAAATCTTTAACATTCGCCTGCACGAAATTCAGGTTTTCATTTTTTTCAAAACCATGCTGCGCCGTAGCGATCTTTTCCTCGTCGTAATCGACACCTGTGATGTGCCTGTCCGGGTCTCTGTAATGCAGGAAATAGGAAAAATAACCATAACCGCAACCCAGGTCGAGGATGCTTTTACGGCCTGCCTGGCTGGCAGACAGGTCTTCGATCAGGCGGTCGTATTCATCGTAGTTGGCATGTTCGAGTTTCCATTTGATGCGGAGGTACCATTCCAGCACCGGCCCTTTGAAAACGTAGTTTTTAAATATCCTGGGGAAAAGGTACCGGGCGTTTTGAATATCCGATTCGAAGTTTTTAAACTCCTTTTTGAAATACGCCGAAATGGCTTTGGTGCGCTCGCGGTAGGTGTCACCCCATGAGCGGTCATCGGCAGATATCCGCGGCAATACCTTCAGGGACAGCGTTCCGTTTTTGATATAAAAATCGTTTTTCGGCAACAAATACGAGGCGCCGCTGATGAGTACCGGCGTAATGTCCAGCCCCAATTCTTCCGCGAGGTAAAAAGCGCCTTTGTGAAACCTTCCGATCTTTCCGTCTTCCGATCTCGTCCCTTCCGGGAAAATGACAATCGAAAACCCTTCGCTGATCCGCTGTCGCACCAGATCCAGGTTGCCGGCTCCGCCCTCTGAGGGGATGAAACCGGCAGCGCGAACGAGCGGGCCGAAAAGCCAGGAATCGGAAACCCAGGATTTTACCATCATAATGACTTTGGGGCTTCGCATCAACAAAACCAGGATGTCGAGAAACGAGTTGTGGTTGGCAATAATGAGCGATGGTTTTTTTACATCGAAATTTTCAAGACCATAGTATCGCTTCCGGAAGGTGAGGCCAATGTTGATGACCGTGCCGGCCAGTTTCGACAGCATGGTATTGAGCAATTTCATACGCGTCAGTTTCTTCAATGGCAGTAATAGGATCAGCGGCAGGATCAATTGCAGCAACAGGCAGCCGATAACAAAATACAAAAAACCAAACACCGA
>CAZKDA010000079.1:0-19133 GCA_964551455.1 uncultured Saprospiraceae bacterium | reverse complement strand
ATACACTAATACACTAATACACTAATACACCACATCACCACATCACCACATCACCACTTTCATCGTCACAAATCGGCATTTTTGTAAAAAAGCATCTTGTTTTGTTTTTCTAAATTGCCGTTTCGATCAAAACGAAACAAAGTTTTTATAACCCCTTGCAACCTTTATACAGTCTGTTTCGTATCCCAAAGTTGCTTCTTATAAAAATAAATAACGGCAGGGTTTTTAAACCCGGTTTAGATTTAGCGCTAACTATTTCCTTTTTTTTAATTTCTATGAAACACGTCCCATGAGCGCAAAAACAAATCAGACCTTTTTATTATTTGCCATGCTATTGGCAAGTTCTTCCACCACCATTGCACAAAATGACACTGCCGGCAGCGAAACCGTTGACGCCGAAACCGCTTCACCTCAGTTTTTGATCCGTGCCGAGCGCAACGGAAAAACAAAATACGAGGAATGCGCATTGCCCAACCTCTATTTTCACAAGGCAACGTCGGCAACCCAAACCTCAAATGCCACAGCGGATGGTCAAACAACCACTGCAAAGGGTGGCGCTGACTCTTCGCAGGAATATTACGGTTATGTGTTTTTCCTGGTAAAAGCCGATACCATCATTGCCTGCAATGAATCTGGTGAGTTTACAGATCAATCCGCAGGGATGTACACCCTTTCCGGTTTTACATATCCGCTCTCCGTTTCGCCGGGATCTTTCAAAGGGAAAAACATCAACACCGTTGCCAATCACCCATCGTTTGAGGCAGACCCTGCATTCAAAAATGTAACTATCCGGCTTTTGCCCAGAAAAAATTCCAATAACGATCTTTCCACTGAACCGGCAGCCAGCCCTGACCCAAACACGCTCGGTCAGGTCCGCAATGCCGTACCGACAAACAATTGAACCCGGAGATTTATTTCAACGTCGATCATTTTCTGACCTGAAAGAACTTCTATCGCATAGATTTTTGGTTAAGGATTGTTAAAATTTAAGCGGATAGTGGTAAGGTTCAGGTTTATTTTTTCTATTTTTACGCCGCCATCAAAACAAAACGAGTTATCCAACATTTTTTTTAACACCCCACACTTCCGGCTCCTTTCATTTTTTTATAATACAATAAAAGACCATTGAGCATCCGTTTCGTTTTTTTTAACCCTAACCGTTAATGAATAAATAGATTCGACAATGGCAAACCGCTTTACCCTCCGGGCTTCAATTTCATTCAGAAGCTTTTCTTTTGCATTGATTTTATTGATTTTGGGAATAACCTCCAACGCAGGAGCACAATGCAACAATATTGAAACCATCAGTTTTACGCCGCTCGATACCATTACCTGTGAATCACCTTTTACAGTTGGTTTTCAATCAGGAGCGGTAGTTGATACGACACCGGTTCTTTTGTCGATGGCTTTGTCCTCACCAAATTTTCAATCATTTTTCACCCATAGTTTTCCTACTCAAAACAACGGGTGTTACTACTTTCTGGAGATCGCCGGCATGTTTACAATATGGGGGAATTCTCCCGGATATTACGACGCATTCGGCTTTTTTAATGTCGATTTCAACGAGTTCATTTCAGAAGGCGTGATCGATAATTTCTTTTTTACCCCTCCACTATTTCTGGAACCAAACACATTCAACCCCGATCACGTGTATCGGTATTATTATGCCGGTAACGGCGGTACGGTTAATATCGGTTTTTCCGATTTTGGACAGTATTCCGACAATTCAGGTGCCATGCTCTTCAGGTGGTACGTCATCCCATGCTTTGAATATCATTGGGATTTCGGCGACAATACTACTTCTTCCGAACTGAACCCGACCCATACTTTTTCCAGCCCGGGAACCTACGAAGTAACTCTTACCGTCACTGATAATTTGAATGATTGCAGCGAAAGTTTCAGCTCCACAGTCACCATCAATTCCCCTCCCGAAGTCGATCTGGGAAGTGATGCCCTGATCTGTAGCAATGAAAGCCTTTTGCTCGACGCCACCACACCCAATGCACAATATCAATGGCAGGACGGCTCCACATCTCCGACTATCGAAGCAACACAGGGCGGAATTTTCTGGGTCGATGTCACCGTCAATGGTTGCACCTCCCGCGATTCCATACAAATCGAAGTTTTGGACGACATCATCACCGACATTTCCACAACGATCTGTCCCGGTGATGTTTTTATGATAGGAAACGAAAGCTACTCCGAACCCGGCTTTTATTCTGGCACCTTGACTTCTGCCCTGGGTTGCGATAGCATTGTAAACCTCGACCTGTCTGTGATCGAAGTCTATGCCGTGATCAACGAGCCGCTGTCCATCGATTGCAACATTTCGGTCATTTCCCTTGACGGGAACGGCTCTTCTTCAGGCCCCAATTATTCATATCTGTGGCTTACGCAAAACGGAAATATCCTGAGCGGAGCGGATACACCAAACCCGGAGGTCGATGGCGCCGGCATTTATCAGCTTATTGTTACTTACGATGATGGAACTAATATTTGTGTGGCAACAGAAACCGTAACGGTTTTGGAAAATACGCAAGCTCCACTGGCTGATGCCGGCCCTATGCAAACCCTGAATTGCTGGCTGCCTGTGTTGACGCTCGACGGCACAAACTCTGATTCTGACCCGGAATTTTCATACCATTGGTCAACCGTCGATGGCAATATCGTCGCAGATACTACCACCTTAACCCCGCTGGTCGATCAGCCGGGAACTTATATGCTTTTGGTGACCAACCTGGAAAACGGCTGTACGGCGACTGATTTTGTGGAAGTAGGTGAGTCTGTTTTTTCTATTGAAGATTTTGAAGTTTCCTTTGAATCACCCTCTTGCTTTGGAAACGACGGTTTTATCGCTATTGAGCCTTTACTCGGAAATAATTCTTTTCTGTATTCGATAGATGGCGGCGAAACGTATTTCCCCGACCCGGTTTTCAATTTTTTAAGTCCCGGAAATTATATCATTTCGATCAAGGACACTTTCGACTGCGAAGTAAGCCAGGATTTCTTTTTACCGGTTCCATCGCTGATGGATATCCAGCTTGAAGAGGAAGTGACCATTCAGGCTGGCCAATCTTATGATCTGGAAGCACAGGTCAATATCCCCGATGACCAGATCGCTTCAATACTTTGGACACCTGCCCGCGGGCTAAGCTGCGACCAATGCCTCGATCCCGTTGCAAGCCCCACAGAAACTACTGCTTACACGATTACTGTTACCGACCTGGATGGTTGCGAGGCGCAAGCCAGTGTTTTGATCCATGTAAGAAATTCCAGCACTGCGGTGTATATTCCGAATGTCTTTACCCCTACAAACCGCGATGGCAACAACGATGTGTTCAGAATTTACACAGCTACCGAACAGGTCAGGCAGATCAGACAGCTCAGGATATTCAACCGCTGGGGCGCTGTGGTTTTTGAAGCCAACGGTGTGCTGCCCGACGATTCGCATGCAGCCTGGGACGGCACCTACCAGGGAAAGGACATACAGGGTGGCGTGTTCATTTATTATATTGAAATTGAATTCATCGACGGCAGGGTGATTCCCTACAAAGGCGATGTTACGGTCATAGATTGATCGCCGGGGCATCCGGTCATCGTTCGAGGTAGTTTTTCAGCGTTTGTACAACCTGCGGCCATGCCTGGCCGATACGGAAGACGCTCGGATAGTGATGTTTATTTCGACTTTTTTCATTTCTTCGGTTTTTCTTTCGGCCCCCTCAAATGAATAACCAAACCATTAAGAAAATTGCGCAGGATCTGGTCGCCGCATTCCACGTATTTCGGATGGTCTTTGCTGCGGAAAAAAGCGCTTAGTTCACTTTTTGAAGTATTGAAATTGACCAGCTTGAGAATCTCGATGATGTCATCGTCGCGGAGTTGTAAGGCTACGCGGAGTTTTTTGAAAATGTCGTTGTTGCTCATGGCAATGCTTTTTTATAGGTTTCCAGCGCCCTTTTCCGGGCGAAATTATGTTCCACAACCGGTTGCGGGTAGTCCTGGCTGTTCCATTCCGGCAACCACTTTCGAATGTACAAAAATTTCGGATCAAACTTTTTCTGCTGAGCCGTGGGATTGAAAATCCTGAAATACGGAGCAGCATCGCATCCGCAACCTGCCGCCCACTGCCAGTTTCCGTTGTTGGACGACAATTCGTAGTCCAGTAATTTTTTTGCAAAATAAGCCTCTCCCCAACGCCAGTCGATCAGCAGGTGTTTACACAAAAAACTGGCAGTGACCATCCGCACCCGGTTGTGCATAAAGCCTGTTTTGTTGAGTTGCCTCATGCCGGCGTCCACCAGCGGATAGCCGGTTTGGCCGTTGCACCATTTTTCAAAGTGTTCTTCATTGTTGACCCAGGGAATAGCGTCGTACTGTTTTTTAAAAGATTGCGTCACCACCTGCGGGAAATGAAAAAGGATTTGCATAAAAAACTCCCGCCAGATCAGTTCGCTCAAAAACACGTCGCTTGTTTTCGACGCCATGCCCACCATTTCGCGGATGCTCACCGTGCCGAACCGAAGATGAGGGCTGAGATAACTGGTGTTGTCCAGCCCTGGAAAATCGCGATGCTTTTCATAAGATTTGATATGGCTGAGATCAAAAGGCTTAACAGAAATGGCGCTTTTTTTAAACCCGATCTCCGCCAAATCCGGGAATGGGAAATCGCTTTTTTTAAAATTGTGGAAGTGTTTTTCGGATGCAAAAGGAAGCGTATCTTTTTGTTGTGAAAATTCCTCCAGCCATTTGTTTTTGTAAGGTGTAAAAACGGTGTATGGCTTATGATCTGCTTTCACCACTTCTCCCTTTTCGAAGATCACCTGGTCTTTGAAAGTATGGAAGCGGATGCCCTGCGAAGAAAGGAACTCCCGAACAGCACTATCCCTTTGGATAGCATAAGGTTCGTAATCGTGGTTGCAAAACACTTCGCCGATCTTGAATTCACCTGCGATGCTTTCCCAAACCTCCTCCGGTTTGCCGTGGCGGACGAGGAGGGAGGTGCCACGAGCCTTAAGTTGCTGGTTTATTTCGGCAAGCTGCTCATGAATAAAGTTGATCCTCGGATCATCGGCTTCCAGCCCGGATAGGATGTCAGTGTCGAAAATAAACAGCGGGATTACGGGGTTCGCTGACTTCAATGCCTCGAAAAGTCCCTTGTTGTCTGCCAGGCGTAAATCCCTGCGAAACCAAAAGATGTTGATTTTCATAGTAAGGGATGATTCTGGATTTTGCTTGCGCACTTTCAGGGCTTTGTTTGAATGTCAAAGGGCATGGCCCTTTGTTGTTGCTTGCGCCCTTTCAGGGCTGGAGTTTATTTTGTTTTGGTGACGTAAGCGATGAACCCGCTCATACTTTCTCTTCTATTTTGCCCTGAAAGGGCATAAGCATCAAGATAAGGCAAAGCCTTATTTTTTGCATCTAACCACACGCTAAAGCCCTGAAAGGGCGTAAGACCTTCAATCCCAAACATATCGCTCATCATATTCTATATTATGCTCATTCAATAGAACCCTGAATTCATCCTTAAAGGTTTTCTTCTCATGGTGGGTTTTCTGATTTTTTATATAGGCTATCACTATATCAACTTCGGCAGGATTGACAGAAAAAATTCCATATCCGTCTTGCCAATAAAATGCGGAGTATTTTTCCCCAATGGTTTTTATCCACTTAGAGGATTGCTTTTTTATTTCTTCCAGCAATTTCATCTGGGTTATTTTCTTCGATAGTAAACACAATATGTGAATATGATTTCTATAACCTCCAATTTGAACGGGATTACATTCAAGACCTTTGCATATTCCACCCAGGTATGCAAATAACTTTTCCTCAACTTGGTCATCGATCAAAGGTGCTCTATGTTTTGTGCTGAAAATAATATGTACATAAACTTTTGAAAGTGATTGTGCCATGTTTCTTACGCCCTTTCAGGGCTTTGTTTAGTTTTTTTGAATATCAAAGGGTGGTACCCTTTGTTGTTGCTCGTGCCCTTTCAGGGCTGGAGTTCGTATCGGCAAACTTTATTCGCCTACCGGAACATCTTTATGGGCGATGAAACCGCTCATACTTCCTCTCCTATTTTGTCCTGAAAGGGCGCAAGATAATTATCTTTTATATTTATCATTGAGGCCGGCGAGATCCATGATCATCGGGACGATCTTGTCGATGCGGCGCTGTTTGGTGTCTTCTCTTTTGGCTTCGGCGATGTATTCGGCATATTCCCGCCGGCAGGCTGGAGAAAGGCGCTGAAAACGCTCCTTTAACGCCGGATTGCTGTTGAGCGTGGATAAGAGTTCCGTAGGCAGTTCTATCGTTTTGGCTTTCGAGGGTTTCAGTTCTTTGCCCGCTTTCTGATTTTCGATAGCTTCCAGAACATAGGCTTTGATCAGCGCTTTATCCAGCTTGCCGTTTTCGTTGAAACGCCATTGGCGGAGCGCTTTGGTTTTTCCTTCCTGAGCATTGACCAACACTTTTTCCGCGTCTTTTAAAAATACACCCTGGTAAAACCAGATGCCAACGTAGGATTTGAAAGCTGCAATCCCAACAATGTTTTTTCCCTGAAAAGTATAAACGGGAACACCCCATTTTACGCTCTCGGAAAGCCCCGTGGAAAGTATAATCTGCCGCAATTGTTCCAATGTTTTTTGCCACTGGCCGCTTTCGGAAATGTATTCATCAACTGTTTTTGTATTTTTCATAAACAAGAAGTTTACTTTATCAAAAAACAAGCATCCTGCGCTTTTGATTGCCGCCGAAGGTACGACAAAAAATGTGTAGCACAAAAGCCAAAACCCCTTTAAATATGATACCTGAAATTATCATTATACAAAATTTACCGTTTTTCCGGTATGTCTCATATTTTTAAAAAATCTATCTTTGCTGATGAAAAAAGAAAGCTAATTCACACGCCGTTTTTGGCGTTTTTAGTAAATCTCCCCCATAAGTTTTCACAATTATTACCTCCTGCAATTGTTGCCTTAATATTTCTTTTTTGGCTTAGCAACCAAAGATGACTAACAGTTGGCACTGCTTATTTTTTGCTTTTCATATAAGAGCATTGTTGTAAACCAGCGTGTGCCGCTAACGGCTTTTTGTTGCTCCGCCTGCCAGGTTTTTGGTACCGAAAACAAGCTCAACGGATCACTAACTCTGGCTCTAAATGACTGACAAATCACAAATCCTATGAAACGAACATTTTTTACACTTTTGCCAACCAAAATTTTTCGCGTAGGCAAAAGCATGGCTTTGACCTTTTCATGCTTTTTTGCTTTTTTTCTGATAAATAATACGCTCCACAGCCAATGCCCGGACAACCTGGATATCGTATTTACAGGTGATGCCGACAACGACGTTTGCCAAAATGGAAATAACCTGATCCTTACTGTTTCAGGAAATAATATCCCCAACAATCCCAACTATATCACCTGGTATGGCGGACTGAGCGAAGGTACGAATCCCGGCCAGGTTGCCGATAATGGTCTCACCGGCGTATTTTACGCACGTAATGCGCCACCTGCTTCTTACACGATATGCGCGGATGTCGGCCCTCCGGGCTGCGTCGTGACGATCTGCGAAAATATGATCGTGATCGAAGAGCAGGTACTCGATCTTGACGATGCAAAAGTGATCTGTTCCATTTCCGCCTCCGGGATTTTCAACCTCGACGGCCTGATCGACGGTGATGATTCCAGCTCGAATATTTACGGCGGCGAATGGTCAATGTCTTCCAATGCAGGAGCTAATGTTTCGGGCAATACGCTGGAATATTTTACAGCCGGCTGTTTTGAATTGATCTACGATGCGCACGATACCAACGACGGTAGTTGTAATGTTGAAAACAAAGACGTCCATGTTTTGATCACCCAGCAGCCACAACCCAATTTCGATATCCTCGATCAGATCTGTTATGTCGAAGGTTCGAATATCACCCTGACAGCTTTGGTCAATAGTCCGCTTTATAAATTCAACGGCCTTCCGGCAAATCCCATCAGAACCTGGACTTCTTCAGATGATGACATAGCTACCGTAAATGCAGCAGGCGTCGTTTCCGTCAAAAGCACAGGAATTGTCCATATTTGCCTGGATGAAACTTTGAATTATGCAAAATGCGGCTCCGGCGACGCGGTTACCTGTTCCGAACAGTTTTGCCAGGAGATCGTGATCCTGCCAATGGCCAGCAACCTGGACATCACCCTTACCAGCCATATTTGCGATACGGAATCCGACCGCCACCTGACCGTTACCGGAAACCATATTCCAACCGATCCGGATCATATCACCTGGTATGGCGGATTGGGCGGCGGCTCCGGCAATGAGCCTGGCGATGTCAAAGATCATGGAACTGACGGAACGTTTTTTTCAAACGGAGCGCCGGCTGGCACTTATACGGTTTGCGCGGATGTTGGCCCTCCGGGCTGCGTGGCGACTATTTGTGAAGATATTATTGTAGTGGAAGAACAAATCGTGACGCTCTCCGATGGCGCTGTTGAATGTTCGATTTCCGCTTCCGGGATTTTCAATCTCGATGGCCTGATCGACGGCGAAAACTCCACCGAGAATGCCTACGGCGGAACCTGGACTTTGACGCCGAACCCTGGCGGAACTATCGTTGGCAACAGCCTGCAATACTCAACCGCCGGTTGTTATGAAGTAACTTACGACCCGCCGGCCACTTTGGACGACGACTGTGATGAATCCCCCAAAACAGCATATCTTTTTGTTACACAACAACCCCAACCCGGTTTCGACATACAGGACCAGGTTTGTTACAGCGCCGGAGACCCACCTGTAAATCACGTTTATCCTGCTTTGATCAACAGCCCCGCGTATTCTCCAAATGGCGATTTAACCAGAACCTGGAGCATCAGCAGCGGCCCCGCAACTGTGGATAATTCGGGCAACGTAACCATCACCGGAACGGGAATCGTAGTTGTTTGTATGGACGAAACCCTTGCTTTCGAAGCCTGTGGCAGCAACGAAGCCGTATCCTGTTCTGAAATTTTTTGTCAGCAAATTTCAGTTTCGGACGGCACCGCACAGGATGCCTCATTCACGTTCAGTGATTCTGAATTTTGCATCGGCGATGTTATTATTTTAACCGCAACGACTCCCGGAGGCGAGTTTACAGGCCAGGATGTCGTTGATGATGGAAATGGAATGACGGGTTCTTACACCATAACCACTTGCGGAACGTTTCCCGTTACATACACTTTGAACGACCCAAATGGTTGCACTGCTTCATATACTTTGAATATCGAAACCGATAAAATCGCCCCGGAACTTAGTTTACCCACCGAAACCAACACCGCCGAGTGCGGATCAGGTTCGCTGAACGATATTTTAGAAATCTGGAAAGCATCTGCTTCCGCAACGGATAACTGTCCGGGAGTAGCAGTGAGCAGCATTCTTTTTAATACTATTTCAAAATGTGGCGACACGGAAGAGCAGGTTTGGCAATTTACCGCAACCGACGCCTGCGGAAATACCACCGTGAAATATGCCAGCTTTCATATTGTGGATACTACGCCTCCTTCCATCGATATCGAAGCTCAGGACATGACCGTAGAATGCGACGGCAATTCCAACCCCGCACAGCTCATCGGCTGGCTCAATGACCACGCCGGAGCCGAGGCTTCTGATCTCTGCGGTAGTGTCTCCTGGAGTCATGATTATGGTGTAAACGGAAATATCCTTTCTAACCTTTGCGGTGAAACCGGCGCTGTAACCGTCATATTCTATGCTACGGATGAATGTGGTAATGTCGCCAATACCTCCGCAACATTTACCATCGAAGATACCACCGCTCCGACGATCTTCTGTCCTGCCGACATCTCTATGGAATGTAAGGACACCAACAACGAAGCCATCATCGCCAACTGGCTCGCCAGTGCGTATGCCTCCGATATCTGCTCAGATGTTTTTGTTTCCAATGACTTCTCCGCGCTGCCCGAATGTGGTAGTTCGGTCATCGTTACTTTTACCGTTGAAGATAATTGCGATGGCGAAATCGTTACTTGCTCCGCAACCATTTCGGTGATCGACACCAAAAAGCCTGTGATTATGACGCCGCCTTCCGATCTCTTTGTCGAGTGCGACGGCTCCGAGGATCCCAACGGCACGATTGCGGCATGGGCGGCTTCATTCGGGGGTATGATCGCTGTAGATCAGTGTGATCCAAACCCTGTATTGTCTTTCAATGCCGGAACACCTTTCAACCTCTGTGGCGGTTCGAAAACTATTCCTTACACCTTTACGGCAACGGATGTCTGTGGCAATATGGCAATTTCAGAAATCGCTTATGCGCACATCATCGATACGACACCGCCTGTCATCTCCATTGCTTCGGATCCGGGGCCGGTGAGTTGTGATGTCGCCGATCCCCTTGATTGGGCGGCTTCCGCCGTCACTGTCGATGTGGAGGCTTGCAGCGAAACCATCATCGATTATGCCCTTGTGAATATTGATTACTCTTGCGACGATGCCGCTGTGTATCATTTCATATTTACTGTTACCGATGAGTGCGGCAACATTGCCACTGCTCCCGGAATTTATTCTACGCACGATATTACTGCCCCTATCATCACGGCGCCCGAAAATCTGCACCTCGAATGTGGTGAGGATTTTTCTACGCTCATCTTCGCATGGCTCGACGATTATTCCGTTTCCGACAATTGCAGCAGTTTGCCTGACATTGCCGTCACCCATGATTTCGACAGCCTGCCTGATCTTTGCGGCGGTTCCGTAACCGTTACATGGATTGCTGAGGATGATTGCGGTAACATGGCTTCCGCTTCCGCTGATATCATCATCACCGATGACAACATGCCTCCCGTTTTCATCAATTGCCCCGATGACCTCTCTGTCGGTGTGGATGTCGATGAATGCGCTGCTTTTGTCATTTATTCCACACCGGTTGCTCAGGATTGCAACGGCGTAGCTTCTGTCGTCCTGACTTCAGGCATTCCTTCGGGACAGAATTTCCCGCTCGGTACCACTACCATTGTTTTTACCGCGACTGATAATTGTGGAAACGAATCAACCTGTACCTTCGACATCACCGTCGTCGATACCGATGATCCGAATATCTTCTGTCCTTCAAATGACGTCGTCGTCTGTGCCGACCTCGGAACCTGTGCGTGGATCAGCGATGCCAGCATCTCCCCCACCCTTGCTATCGAAAACTGTCCGAACTATACCATAACTTATGAAATATCAGGCGCCACTACTGCCAGCGGAAACAACGACGCAACCGGCGAAACGCTGAACCTCGGAACTTCCGTCATCACCTACACTATCCTTGATGCCAATGGAAACCCCGAAGGGACATGTTCTTTCAATGTCATCGTCGAGGATTGCGAAGCGCCAACCATCGATTGTTTCGATGAACTCGATGTCGAATGTTCTTTTGAAAATGTGGAAGACTGGATCGAAGCCATCGAAGCAACGGCTGCTGATCTTTGTAGTGATGTTACGGTGGAAACCATACTATTCCTCGATATATCCGGATGTGGCAACACCATCGAACAGCAGTACCTTTTCACCGTCACGGATGAAGCCGGAAATACCACAAACTGCATCGCTACTTATGAATCCGATGATACCACTCCCCCCGTCATTGAGGTCGATGAACTGGACGTGACCGTCGAATGTGAAAACTTTAGCGGAAATAACGATGTAGCGCTCCTTTCCTGGCTGGTCAACAATGGAGGTCTCGAAGCCACCGATGCCTGTAGTGATGCGATCAGTTGGAGCCACGACTTCGATGCCGAAACGAGCTTTGAACCGGGTTGTGGAAATACCGGAGTTTATACCGTCAACTTTACGGCAACGGATGAATGTGGAAATTCTACCACCCAGCAACTCACTTTTTCTATCGTTGATACAACTTCGCCGGTGTTTTTCAATTGTCCTGCGCCGAATGTCATCGTCGATGCTCCGGCGGGATGGTGTGCTTCGTTTGCTAATTTTTCACTGCCAAATGCTACGGATAACTGTAGTGAAGTAACAGTCACCCAGATCGATGGAACGGGATTGTCATCAGGAAGCCTGTTCCCTGTGGGAACGACGATCCTTAGCTGGGAGGCTGTCGATGCCTGCGGAAATGCCGATACCTGCATGGTAAAAGTGATTGTAAACGACTACCATACACCGCCGGTGATCTCCTGTCCTTCGGATGTCGAAGTGACCAATGATCCCTTGATGTGTGGCGCAGTAGTGGATGACATAGCGTTGGAATCCATTGACGACAATTGCCCGGACAACCTCGCGGTGACTTACACGATCAAAGATATGGACGGCAATTTGCTGGAATGCGGATTTGAGGATGCCAGCGGTTTTAAATTTCCAGTCGGGATAAACACGGTAGAATATTTTGTGCAGGATCAGCCTTTGTTGTTGATCACTGAAATTTCACAATCAGGCGCTCCCGATCAGGTTGAGATCACCAATTTCGGTCCTGCCGATCTGGACATCAGTTGCCTGGTTATCGAAAGAACTTCTGATAACCCCGCAGCCGATGAAACCTTTATCGTTCCGAACGGTGTGATCGTTGCCGCAGGCGAAACATACATTTTTGACTTTGCTTTTGACGGCGATGCTTCGCTTGCTGCCTGTTATGTCATTTCGTATGGAAACCAGGTTTTCGACCAGGTTGCCACCAATGGCGCTATGGATTGCAGCGGTTTTTCAGGGGTTTTGGACAGCGGGGATATTTTTAGAAAAATGGTTTGCGATACAGATACAGCCGACGACTGGGCTTTGATCGACGCCTGCAACATGGCTTCGATCGGGTCGCTGAATCCGGGACTTCCACAAATGCCCGCAAATTCCACTTTGACGTCTTTGCAATCGGAAGCGCCGAGCATCGCTACATGCAGTTTTGAGGTGACGGTCAACGACGAGGAAGCGCCGTTTTGTGCCAAACACGACAGCCTGGAATACATGGTTCCGGGATTGCCGCTCGTCATCAATGACAATTCTATTTGCACAGAAATAAACGTTTCCATCAACACACCTTACATTGTCGGCGATGTCAACATCGTGAGCCTGGAAGGAAACTACCCCGACATGGGAGCATTGCGTTTCAAGCTGATCAGCCCTTCTGGAACCGAGGTGCTGCTATTCGAAGAATTGTGTGCCGGTGAAGCCGATTTCGATCTTGGCCTCGACGATGATGCCGTAAACCCCGTTGCCAATGCTGCCTGTGGCCCGCTGGGAGCGGGACAAGTTTTTACACCTTTTGAAATGCTGAAAAATTTCTTCGGTGAAAACGCCCTGGGCATCTGGACTCTGGAGATCACCAGCAGCTCAACTGAAACGGGTAGCCTCGATAATTTTGTACTCCAGGTCAACGCCCTTGAGGAATACGTCCCCGAAGATGTAACCTTAGCCAACGATCCGGGAGAATGCGGCGCGGAATACACCTGGCTGCATCCCCTCGTGGGCGATAACTGCTGCATCGGCGCCATCTCGGTAGAATACACTAGCGATGATGCCGAATGTGTTCCTGACGGTGGTTTGCTGGACGGCATGGGCGGATATTACGCCACAGAATTCTTCTGCGTCGGAACTACCACCGTAACCTATTCATTGCTGGATGCCTGGGGAAATACGAGCACCTGTAGCTTTACGGTGACCGTTGAAGATCAGGAAAACCCCATTGCGATCTGTCCCCCGGATATCACATTCAACCTCGATGCTGGCGAATGTGAGATACAGTATAGTTTTAACGTTACCGGAACGGATAATTGCGGTGTTGTAAACTCCTGGTCGATACCGCCGAGCGGCTCCTTCTTTGAGGTTGGAACAACCGAAGTGACCATATTTGTAGAAGATGCTGCCGGAAACCAAAGCTCCTGCACTTTCAATGTTACCGTTAAGGAATATCAGAACCCGGATACAGGCCTGGCTTGTAATGATCTGGTGAACCTGTCGCTTGACGAAAATTGCGAATTCTGTATCACACCGGATGTGATCCTGGAGGGCAGTTCATACACCTGCTACAACAATTATATTGTGGAAATTTATGAATGCCATCCGGGTTGCGATCCGATCCCCACAAGCCCTTGCCTCACGCTGGAAAACATAGGCCAGACCTTGATCGTAGTGGTGACTGATCCCGTGTCGGGCAATTCCTGCTGGGGAGAAGTTTTTGTTGAAGACAAGCTGAACCCGGAGGTGGCATGCCCCGAAGATGTTACTATAAAATGCAATGACTCCATCGAGCCTTCCTTTACGGGAGAACCGATATTGGAAAGTTGCGAAACTTCCGTGACGATTGAATACGAAGATGATTACACGGACAATGGAAATTGCGGCGACCCGCGAGCCGTAATCGAAAGAACCTGGACGATCACCGATGAGTCGGGAAATTCAACCGGCTGTGTCCAGATCATCACGATCGAGCCGTTTGATCTGGCAGATGTATCCTTCCCTGCCGATCTCGATAATTTTACGCTTCCGGCGCTGGAATGCATTGATGTGCTGGAGGATCCGTCACTCACCGATCCCTCGAATACCGGGCAACCCATGATCAACGGACTCCCGCTGATGCTGGGTGGCTTGTGTCATTTTTCAATAAATGTTACAGACGATATTTATGATGTTTGTAACAACTCTTACGAAATCCTTCGAACTTTCAACGTAAGGAATATGTGTCTGCCGCTCGGTCCTGGCAATCCGCTTTCCCACACTCAGATCATCAAGGTGCTGGACATGACGCCGCCTTTAATTGAAAATTGCCAGCAGACCATTCAGTTGTTTACCGGAAACAACAGCTGTACCGCAGAATTTGACCCGGATGTTAACGGGCTGACAGTGACCGACGAATGCAGCGGCGTAGTGGATATTTCGGTAAGTTCCTCCACCGGTTCGTTTGAATTGCCATTGGGAACGAGCGTGATCACCTACACCGCCAAAGATCAATGCGGAAATATCGCCACCTGTAACGTCGATGTGGAGGTGATCGATGCTACGCCGCCGGTTCCGGTCTGCCTCGCCAGCTATGTGGTAGGCCTGACAGCCGACGAACCTGCCTACGTCGGAGCGCTTGCATTTAACAATGGTTCCTTTGACAACTGCCAACTGGCAGGATTCAAGGTACGCCGCATGGACAATCCGAACTGCCCTGGCAACGATGCTACCGAGTTTGGCGACTACGTGCCATTCTATTGTTGCGATGTTAATCAGGATGGCGATGTGGTGCTCGTGGAATTGCAGGTCATAGATGCAGCAGGAAATACCAACAGTTGTATGGTAGAGGTTGAAGTTCAGGATAAGCTGAGTCCTGCCATCCAGTGCCCGCCGAATATCGTCCTGGATTGCTACGCCGATCCTTATGACCTCAACGTAACGGGATTTGCCATTGCAACAGATAATTGCAGCGCTGAATTGAGCTACATCAATCAAGGCTCGCTCGATAACTGCGGTGAGGGAACCATCTTCCGCATCTGGACGGCAACCGATCCGGGAGGTCGCACTTCATCCTGTGTTCAATCCATCCAGGTGGTGAACAGCAGTCCTTTCTTCATCACCGATACCAACTGTTTCAACCAAAATCCGAATGATGGTGTGATCTGGCCCTGCGATTATGAAACCGACTCTTGTGATCCGGGCCTGACCCCGGACATCACCGGTGAGCCAACCATCATCGAAGACGGTTGCGACCTTGTGGCTGTAACTTACGAAGACCTCAACCTGTCCATCCAGGATCCCGCATGCCTGAAGATATTGCGAACCTGGACCGTAGTTGACTGGTGTACTTATAATCCGGCGACCGGGGCGGGTTATTGGGAATACACACAAACCATAAAAGTGTTGAATTCCGATGCGCCGGTGATCCTTTCCGATTGCGAGGATGTAGCGTTTTGTACCTACGATCCGAATTGCCTGGAAGGAAGCGCAGAACTGGTTCTCAAGGCTACCGACGACTGTACCGACAGCCTCGATCTGAATTATTACTACTGGATCGACCTGCATTCAAATGGCACTTTCGAAATCCATGATGAAGGCCAGGACGCCAGCGATGCACATTTGAATTACACTAACGGTCAGTTGGATTTTCCATTGGGAACCCACACGATCCGCTGGGATGTGGAAGATGGTTGTGGCAACGTTGCTACCTGTACCTATCAGTTTATCATTGCCGATTGTAAAGCGCCGACGCCGGTGGTTATTGAAGGACTTGCGGTGGAGTTGATGGAAAACTGTGAGATCGAACTCTGGGCAAACGATTGGGACAATCCTTCTTCGCCAAGTTTTGACAATTGCGGTATTGCGGAATGGCTCGTTCAGTCACCTTCGCAAGGTCCCGGCCAGACCGTGCCGCCTGTCTCGGCAATGCCGAGCTGGATATTCACTACTGTGGGTGCACATACCGTAGATATCTGGATCAGAGACATCAATGGAAACTGGGCTTATACCACAACTTATATTATGGTGGAAAACAACACCGGCCCTGAATGCAACGGTCAAACCAACAATTTCCAGATTTCCGGTGAAATCGCCAACGAAGAAACAGAAACAGTCAACGAGGTGGCCGTACACCTTGAAGGTTCGATCCCGGGCATTTCCGGCGATATGGTGACGGAATCAACGGGATTGTATGAATTTTCAAACCTGCCGGAAATGGCCAATTACGTAGTGACGCCTGAGAAAAACACGAACCATTTGAACGGAGTTTCCACTTTCGATATAGTGCTGATCACCAGACACATTCTAGCCATTGAAAAACTGAATTCGCCGTACAAGATCATTGCAGCCGATATCAACCACAGCGGTACAGTCACCGCTTTCGACCTGGTTCATTTGAGAAGGCTGATCCTGTTCATCGATGATGAGTTCCAGGACAACACCTCCTGGCGGTTCGTGGATGCAGGATTTGTATTCCCTGATCCTGAAAACCCATTTGCATCGCAATTCCCGGAGATATTCAGCGTAAATGGGCTGGATCAGGACATCGTGGCGGATTTCGTCGGGGTGAAGATCGGCGATGTCAATGGAAGCGCCATTCCTGGTAACATTACGGGAGGTTCAGCTGACCGGACTACCAACGGCGAATTGGAATTCATACTTGATGATCGTGAAATGGTTGCCGGAGAAAGTTACGATTTGGTTTTTACAGCCAATGATTTCAAAAACATTCTGGGTTATCAGTTCACTTTCAATTTCGACCCGGAGATAATTGAATTCAACGATATGAAGCCCGGAAAACTTCGCGACCTTGCGGAACACAATTTCGGATTCACCCTATTGGACAAAGGAGTCATTACTACCAGTTGGAACAGCGATGCCGCCGTGGATATAGATACAGACGAACCGCTTTTCAGCCTGAATTTTACTGCCCAAAAAACCGTCAGGCTCAGCGATGTGCTTTCGATCGGCTCCCGCTACACAATGGCCGAAGCCTACAACCCCAACGGCCTACTGGATGTAACACTTGGGTTTAGAACAGCGCAGGGTGACATCCGCCATGCTGACCGTTTTGAGTTGTATCAAAACCAGCCAAATCCGTTCAAGGATGAAACCAACATCAGTTTCTACCTGCCTGCTTCCACTTCCGGAACGCTGACAGTCTATGATGTTTCTGGTAACGAGGTGAAGGCGATCCGCGGAGATTTCAATGCCGGATACAACGAGATCAGCATCAGCAAAAGCGAACTGGCCGGGTTCGGTGTATTGTATTACCGCCTGGCTACACCGCTCGGCACCGCTGTTAAAACCATGACGCTTATCAGGTAGGAAAAAGATGTCAGACTTCAGATGCAAGATACCAGAACTTGTGACGCCTTCGGCGTTATGTCAGACTTCAGACTCTGAATCAATTATTATGTATGATGGCTTGCTTACTTTATTTTTAACCCTATTACTAAGATGAAAATTATAGTCATTTAAGTATATGGAGTAGAAGCCTTTCCAGGTTGGAAGGGCTTTTTCTTTTTCAGGTTAGGACAATCCCCCGCTCGCGCCACCTCTCTGAGGTAGTGTGCCAGATTTCCCCAAGCCTCTGGCGCTAATTTACAAGATATTGAAAAACTCAATGAAGTTGATAAGTTGAATATTTTAAATACGCTAGACAGCCTTATCAAAGCCGCAAAACTCAAAGCTATTCAATAAAAAAAAGCGCCGCAAATAATACTACGACGCCTTTCTTTTTCTATGATGCTATGCTCCGGCTTTTGCAAAACGGACTTTTGCCAACACTACGTCGCAGTCCCGTTCGGCGAAAATGCATACGCCAAACGGGACTACGCCGAACGAGGGGGCTGTATGATAGAAAATATGGATGAATATAGCTCCAAATCGTGGTGGGACAAGTGTGGTGGATAGGCAAATTATGCTATTAATTTCAATAACAAATCCTCATCATTCTTCAACTTGGTTATACTGGGCAATCGATCCGTTACAGCCTTGGTTTTGATATAATCTCTCAACCTAGCAATCCTGTTATCCGATGCTTTTTTGATAACAATCTTTGCAAAGATCGGAAGTGTTGATTTGATTCCTTTTTGGAGATGATGTTCCTCTTTTTTTAAGGCATTTATGAGCAAATCTAAGCTATTTTCATTGTATTCCAGCCTCATTGTCTCATACTGTTTTTTCAGTGCTAACAGACGCTTAAAATGGCTCTGTGAAGCCCATCGGAAATATTCAGATTGCCCATCCAAATCATTCAGCTTTTCTTCTAGCTTCAGGATGCTCAGGATCAGTTGTATGATACCCGGATGTCCAAAATTGTTGTATAAAATTGGTAGGAAGTCAAGCTTAGACATGATCTTATTTTTGATTAAAAAAATCCACATCATCAAACCACCTTCGCCAGTATCGTGGCAGGTTGGTGCACATATCGTGCTCTGGATGCTGATCACAAAGATACAGGAATAGTTGAAAGCAATTCAGAGAGGTTGAAATGGTAGGAAAATCGTTGTAATTTTATGATGTTAAGTTATTTGAAAACCCGCAGAGTCAATAGGTTCAAAAAGAGCAAAAAACTGAGTATTTTAAGCCTACTCGGCACGATCTAGGTACTCAAAAAAACAAAACCCTCATAAATCATTGATTTACAAGGGTTAAATGTTTGTGTTTAGTAGCGGAGGCAGGACTTGAACCTACGACCTTCGGGTTATGAGCCCGACGAGCTA
>CAZKDA010000078.1:12217-19180 GCA_964551455.1 uncultured Saprospiraceae bacterium | reverse complement strand
GAGCCGCAAAATTGAGTACCAGGAATATGACAAGTCCGTATATCATTTTGCTTTTCATTTTCTCTTTTTTGTTATTAACTCACGTTGCGCAGAAATAGTTTTATATGAAAGAACATCCGGTTGAGGTCAGGATATGCGATTCACTAATGGTGTTTTATATTTCACCCTGTCTGCTGACAGGCAGGTACTACGGAGTTTGTTCAAATCTTATAATTAATCCTCTTACGGGATCTTTGCCGGAGGTGAATAGATTTTTCTTGCATTATGCGCGAATGAATATGACCGTTTTGGTTTTTATGTGACAAATCTTTTTATGTTCGTGTTTTTTTGTTCAGTCCGTATCCGTTATATTTGGGCAATATGAATTCCATAAGGCTTATGCTACAGTTTGCTGGTTTAGTAAATTTTAAAAAAAATTAATCTTTAACTAAAAAGGTAGCTATGAAAAATGTTTTCCATTTAATCTTCTTTGCGCCCTTCTTTATTTTTGCACAAAATTGGATGCCTGTAAATTTTCAGGATAAATACAATTTTCAATCAAATACTTCAAATTACATCACCAACACAATATGGATTGACTCAATAAATGTGATTGATGGTGATTCGGTTTTCTACCTGAACAGAATTGTTGTGGATTGCCCGGTTTGTGATTCGGTTGCCCAAGTTACCGGAATGTTTAAAATTGCAAACCAAGGCCAGTTTTTACAAAAAAGGATGGTCAAAAAAGCCAGCGGGCTGTATGATTTTGAAGGTGAACAACAATTTATCTTAAACACTACTGCTTTGCTCAATGACTCCTGGATATTTGACAGCATTAACAACATCCAGGCTACGGTCATCGAGGTTTCGGAAGCGGAAATATTCAACTCCGCCGATTCTTTAAAAACTATCTTACTGAGCAATAACGACACCATCATTCTTTCAAAAGATCATGGCATCATCCGCTTCGGGAAGGACGGTAACCATTATTCACTCAAAGGGATAGAAGGCAGGGATGTTGGAGAACTGATCCCGAAATACCATGATTTTTATGATTTTGAAGTCGGAGATGTTTTCCAATATAGGAAATTTCTTTTTGGGCTTCAAGGATGGGTCACTGGTGTGGAAAAAGTAAGTGTTTTGGGAAAAACCGAAAACGATTCACAAATAGTTTATAACATAAATTTGATCAGGAGTGATACTTTGGAAACCCAACTGGGCTGGTTTGAGTATTTTTACAGTTCCAGTAATACGAATCTTACCATTCCTATAGATCGTGATTTTGTTTTAAAGAAAAAGTTTAATAATGAGTTGGTTACCAATGATCTTTGGGGACCGAATTGCTCAGATTGGGATTCGCCAATATATTACAGGATTGCTCAGATTTCGAAAGATCCGGTTTCCGGGAGAATCACGAATGGAACAGGCGATTTTCCTCCCGGCCCGTATTTTTATACACAAAATGGCTATACCTTTATCAGTAATAATTCAGATACTTTGATACAAACCGATTGTGGTTCGACCGACTTTCATTCCATTTATACCACTGGATTGGGGAGAGTATTTCATTGGGAATCTATTCTCGACAATACCTCGAAAATTGTTTTGATAAGCTATGTTAAAGGGGGCGATACCACCGGAATTGTAACTCCCGACGAAGATCTGCTTTTGTCAAGCAATTCGGTTGAAAAAAAACTAAATGTAACCATCCGGCCTAATCCTTCTAATGGGGTATTCATTGTTAATTTCCAAACTAACAGAAAATTACACTTTACGTTATACAACGTCAATGGTCAAGTAGTTTTTGCTGCAAAAGGCCATCCTTCCTTGCATCATCTTGAAATCGATATTCAAAATGAACCAAATGGCATTTATTTTTTAAAAGTCCACGATGGCAACTTTTTTCAAACCTATAAATTAGTGAAACACTGATTTTATCCACGCATTGTGTTCGGCAAAATTTCATGCGTGGAATTATATACTTTAGGTTTACAAAGAGATTGTGTTATCTTCGGCAGCACGGGGATATGGGTATCTCCCATAATCCCCATCCCGACTTGTCGGGATCATCCCCCATAATCCCCTTTATTCCACGATCAGTTTCCTCAGCGAAGTTCCATTTTCATGGCTGATCGCTACAAAATAGATCCCTTTTGCAAATCCCGAAACATCGATCGTTACCTTATGGCCGGAAGTAATTTCCCGGTGAGCGAGTTGCCCCAGGCTATTATAAATGCTGATTTCGCGTAGCTGTGTGGATTCGCTCTCCAGAGTGATCCGGTCTGTCGCGGGGTTGGGGTATATCAGCACAGGTTCGTCGGCTCCCGGTTCCGGATCGACAGCTAATGTGCAATCGGTAAATTCCACCACCAGCGTAACGCCAATGAATTGTACAAAATCCGGGCAAATGTCCGGCGCTCCGCTGACCGTATAATTTCCTTCGCTCGTGACCGTAAGCACCGTAGAAGTTTCACCGGGTATGGGGGTTCCGTTTTTGTACCAGGTGATGTTCGTGTTGTAGGGCAGATTCAAAGTAAAATACATGGTATCACCGATACACACGATGGATTCTCCGTTATTGCCGACGGTGAAATCCCCGGTTGATGCTACCGTCACCGGCAAAAACGCCCAACCGTCCACCAACACTTCGGGAGAAGTTTCCGTGCAATTATCCAGGGTTGCCTCTACAGAGAAAGAATACAATACATCGTCCGGATTGCTGACCATGATCGTTTGGCCGGTTGCTCCGTCGATGGGTACTGGCGTGGATGAACCGTATTCCCGCTTGTACCATTGATAGGAATCGTATTCCTGCGTAGAAAGGGTTGTTGAATTAAAAGGGCATAAAATAAGTTCTCCCTCTACGGTTGGGTCAAAATCACATTGCGCTTTCACTAGCGGGCAAAGGAAGAGCATCATAGAAAAAACGATCAATATTTTCATCGTCTGATTAAAATTTAAGGGTTTTAAAAAATAACAGCCTACCTTTTTACAGACGCCAAAAACCTGAAATATAGTTGGGTGATTTTGCTCCATTGCAAGGGTTTTTGATTAAGATGCTAAGTCAATGCGGGAGAAATTTTGTGCGGCTCCGATGGAGTCGTGTGAGTATAATAATGTAGGTTTTTTTAACGAAATATGATCCCGCCAGATATCCAGCGGGATCAATATTCAAGGGGCTGCCATACGTGATTATTGTAACCGAAACCAGCCGCTGATATTTTTGTGACCACATCGTGGTCAAATTATGTTAGAGCACAAATTGAAATAATCTCCGACTCCATCGGAGTCGCACAACGCCTCCCTGCAAGCACCCAGGCCAAGAAAATTTTATTCACAATACAAAAAATGCATACAATTCAAATCCGGAAGACCGAATTGTCCTGGCAAGGATGATCCGCAATTTCAGTTCGAGGCAAGGGGGAAAATTAAGGCCAAAGGCAAAGGGGAAGTGGAGATGTGGTTTGTGAGGCTGGCTTAACCGGGGAGGCCTTGCGATTCAGCCGCGTGATGTGGTCAACTCAATCGTTCCAGTCTGCCTTTTCTTTTTACGATGTTTTTGTAATCCCATTGAATGGTTTTCGCCTTTTCAAGCCATCGTTCCAAAGCGGCCACAGTGACCTGTCCGATATCGGTATATCTGGCTTCGGCAGCTTTGAATTTCCCTTCCGGCACTAAGCCTTCCTCCTCAAAAGACTGCCCGCTCCAAAAGAGCAGCCGTATGCAGTTTTTCAGCTTGCTGTATCCCACAACAGGGTTGCCCTCGATAAACCAGACCGGGTGCCCGTGCCAGATTTTGTTTTCTGCTTTTGGAAGATTCCTGGCTATGACCTGTGCTAGCAAATTACAAATCTCACGGTCTTTATCGGATTGGGTGTTGTTGTATGCTTGGGTGGGGGTGATCATTGTTAATTGGATTTTTTTCTGTTTGTTAATTGCTTGAGCATTTTATTTGAGAAGGAAATTGTTCCCTGGCACGTTCTTACTTGAAAAATAGATAACGCGGACTTTTCCCCTATTTGAAAGGAGCAACTATAAAGGCTTATGTTCATGAGAGTTTATCGAGTGGGAAAAACTTTATATTAGCAAAATTGTTATTTCTGTTTTAATTGTTCGATAAGCCTGTCTAGATTTCCCTTATGCTTATTTATGTCTATGCGAATTTTCTTACACAACTCATTATCAAAGGTGATTCCTTCAGATTTATTTCTAAAGAATTCGCGACCATTTTCGTCCATATTCAACACAGCATGAGCAAATTGGTTTCTAACTTTAATTACTTCTGTTTTAAAGTCATCCATAAAATTCTCTAAGCCTTTCTTTTTTATTATTTCACTAATAGCGTTGGCCCTTTGAGCAGAGGTTAATAGCAGAGGGTCATTAATAATCTTATTAATTTTTCCTTTTAATTTGTATTCAGAGGATTTCTTATGCTTTTCAGAATGAAAAGAGATAATAGAGTCGAAAATAAAATTGCTTAGTTCTTCATCATTGACCTTTTCAAGATAGGCCTCAAGGATTTCTAATGTTGTTTCATCAAGAGTGCTGGTTTCGTGCATAATCATTCCTCTCATGACAACAATATGTTGAAATTTCTTTATTGTCAATTCTATAAGTTTAATTGCTGATTTCATTAAAGCTTCTTGATGAGGATCTGTCATTTTATTGGTTTCAACAAAACTAATTCTGTCAAGCTTATAAGTATCCTTTACTTCTCCTCTAGCAGAATAGAAAAGGATTTCAGTAAAAATTGATTGATCCCTTATTGCTTTTACAATTACATCGCCATCTCTTGTTTGCCCCGCTTTCTCCTTTAGGTGATAGTCTGTCATAATTAAATCAAAGGAAGAATCAAGTTTCTCAAAGAATTCATCTTCTGTTGAAACAGTTACTATTTCTGGAATAAAACCCTGGTCTATTAGATACTTTTTAAGCTCCTGATGGTATTCATCTTCAATAAAAAGTTCTTCGATTTTGTCATCTAACCAAAGGATTTTGTAAGTCAGTTTCATGAGAAAGTGATTTTAAAGGTGGTACCAACGTTTACTTTTGATTCAACTTCAATTTTGCCTTTCATTTTAGCCTCAATAATGTCTTTAATCTGATATAATCCAATTCCAGACCCCCCTGTGGTGGTATAACCTAAATCAAATATATCATTAAGTTTATCTGCCTTGATTCCTTTGCCATCATCACTTACTCTTAATTCAAGTTTTGAACCCTTTGTGACAAAATCAAATTTCACAAAGGATGCTTCAGCTTTTTCTGCATTGGATATAAAATTATCTAAAACGGTTGTGATTTCTAACGGACGAATTGTAGTTTCAAATGAAGAATTATTTCTTTCTATATCAATTCTTAGGTCGGTATCAATTACAGCATCTTCAAGGATATAAATTTCATCCAAATAATCTACTATGAAATCAACCAATTCTGTATCTATTTCGGAGGCTCTAAGATTGAAATTGGCTTTCGTGATGAAGTTGGCTATAGAATTAATTTTCGAAGCTTCGAGGGAAATAACTTTGATGTATTTCTTAGAAACTTCATCAAGAGAAGTCAAATCTAGCTTTTTCATCAAGAGTTTTAAATTTCGATGTATCCTGCTTGATGAATGATAAACTTGATGTTGCATTGAAATTATGCGTTCTTTATCTGTCCCAATCAATGCTCCTTGAAAAGCACCTTTCTTTATCTGCTGCTCGAGGTTCTCCGAAACCTCCTCATTTTTTATTCCCTTTTCAAGAGCTTCTTCTTCAGCTTCATCTTTTGCCTTTTTGAGTTGTTCAAGCTTTTGACTTGTATGTCGAATGCGTTCTAGTATCTCTTTTTTATCAAAAGCTTCATCTTCAATCGCTTCAGAAATATCTTTTAAGGACTTTTGAACAGATTTTTCACTTTTCTTTTCTAAAATATCTAAAATATCAGAGGCAAGTTGAATGCTTTTAATATTTTTAGCGGAAGCAATTGACTCTATGAGTTTTACTAGATTTTCGTTAACATCCCTAACAGCTTTTTCTCCTTCACCTTTGGTAAAAAAAGCATTGAAATTGATGTAGTCTTCTTCAGAAAGGAAGTTTCCCCAATCTACAATATCTATGATGTAGCGTTCAACTCTTTTCAGGTTCTGGTAAAACCAATCTATTAACTGAAAATATTCTTTAGTCTTGAGCAAACCATCCCCTCTACTTGTAGTTTCTCTAAATTCATCATTGGGTTCATTGATTGATATAAAACCTATTACTTCTCTCGTTCCTAGGTATCTAGTGCGACCTTGAGCCTTTCTATTGTCCATTTTTAAAGGATCTTCTCCTCGTTCACCATATGGATAAATTCGGACTCCATTTTTATATATAAAAACATGCCCGTAGTTAACAGGTTCAACCCCCATACGTCTTGTGAAGGTGTATTTTGCTGAACGATTCAGGTAGTAAATTTCAAGATCAACGTTATGAAGATTGGCAAGTAAATTTTCTTCAGTGATTCTATAAACAAGCTTTCCACCCTCAAAAAGTGATGTTTCTATTTCCTTAGCGTTTTCATCTGAAACCCTGGAAACGATTTTAGTAGTCTTAAGGTCAAGTGTTTCGAAAATGAGATTTTGTATTTTTCCATTTACAACGTTTCCATAATCCTTGTACTTTTTATCCTCACCTAATTCACTGGGTACTATTAATTCAATTTCGAATTGATCATCTTTTGGCTGAGTGTTGGGGTTGATCAACTTCGCTAGATCACTTTTCAACTTCAGAAATTTTTCCCTATTCCATTCACTTTTGAGGTTTGTTATTTCTAAGACAGTGCCATGTTTTAATCCATAATTGCTCTTTTCTATCGTGTCGTGTAGGACACTGATATCCACAAACTCATCTTTGATATTTCCTTCAAACTTATCCCATTCAGTAAGTAATGTTTCAATTTTGGGTTTCTTTTCGTCTTTAACTGTTTCCAGATAAAGAGTGCCACCAAGCCTATCACAAGAGA
>CAZKDA010000078.1:0-12207 GCA_964551455.1 uncultured Saprospiraceae bacterium | reverse complement strand
AGAATCGACCAATACCTTTAGCACCTGCATAGGCTCTTTTCGCTTTAATTCTGTCTCTGTAATTGTAACTTTCTTCTTCTGTTCCTTCTTTCTTCGCTGAGTAAGCAACAAACAACCACTTATTGATGAGGTCATCGTAGTCCATGCCTTTTCCGTTATCTTTTATAACAATTTTGGCATTGGGAGTATTTATCTGATCGAATAAAATTTCTACTTTGGAAGCATGAGCGTCATAGGAGTTTTTAACCAATTCAAAAATTGCAATGTAGTCGTCACTTATCAGGTCACTTCCAATAATGTTCTTTAGTGCGGCACTAATTCTAAACTGAAGTGGTTTCTGCATTAGTCAATCATATGATTTAACACTATTCCTACTTGTTCTCCAAAAAGAGGAGGAATTGCATTTCCTACTTGAGAATATCTTGGAACCTCTTTAGTTCTTAATTTGCCACCAGTTGTATATTTACCTTTGAATTCATACCAATCCGGAAAAGATTGAATACGTGCATATTCCCTAACCGTAAAAATTCTTGGTTCACAATAGTGAATATAATCATCTGGCAAAGTGGTAATAGTTGGAGTAGGCGTTGTGCCTGAAAGAGGTATGATAGTATGCTTTTTTATCCCAAGCTCTTTTTTTAGTGCTTCACTGAGTGGTTTATTTTTTTCAGCGTTTTGAAGGATATATTCAAATTTATTTTCTGTTTCTTTATTATGGTTTACAAACCGATGACTATCTGGTTTGCTGTTGCCATTTATTTCCAACCTCATATGTTTTTGATAAGGAGAAGAAATATTACTATAAACACCAGACTTAAACATTTTAAAATTAAGAGTTTCAATTTGTCCGTTACTTTTGAGCAGGTCAGAAATAGCTTCTTCTAAAGTTGTGGATATATTTAGGTTTTTAGAAGCAAAAAACAATTCCTTATTCAATCTAAGTGCATCAAAAAAAACTTTAGGATTCACTCTTTCAGCATAATCTTTTCGTACTCCAACTAAAATAAATCTTGTTCTTTTTTGAGGGATACCAAATTCAGAGAAATCAACCAGTTCTCCATAAACATCATAGCCGATGAAATCTTTTGATTTTGATGACCTATCTAATTCCTTTTTAACATATTCAGAATAAATCCTTCCCCTTACCTTATTTTTATCAAATTGTTGAGTGAATCCTTTTACATTTTCAAAAAAAATGACCTTTGGCTGAACCAAACGTACAAAGGAGATATATGAATTGATGAGTTTGTTTCTATCATCACTTTCTATTCTTCTTCCTGCGGTTGAGAATCCTTGACATGGAGGGCCTCCTACTACTAGGTCGACATGGTTCTTTAAGCTTTTTAATTCCGCTGAATATCTTTTTAAGATGTCATTTATATCATGTTGGGTTTGTGGTAACCATGTAGGCCAGCAAAAGTGTTTTTTGTTCTTAATAAGGTTGTGCTTCAAGGTTTGAAAAGCATCTGCACTTTTCTCGATTGCAAATAAACCTTTCCACTGGCCACTGTTATAGAGTCCAAGTGATAGGCCGCCACATCCGGCAAATAGGTCTATGTAAGTCTTTTTTTGTGTTTTCATATTAAAAATATTGGCAATTTACGATATTTATTTTTTAATCGAAATTTGCAAATATAATGTTTTGAAAAAATTTGAAAAAAAAAGTAGTACTGATATTATATTACCTCAGTTTAAGGAGGAATTTGGATTTTATACAACTCCGAGCCGTTCAAAGCGGATGAGCAACATTCGGGGAAAAAACACGAAGCCTGAGATAATACTTAGAAAAGAATTTTGGGCTAAGGGGTTTCGATATCGTATTAATTGGAAAAAATTACCAGGAAAACCTGATATAGTTTTTAATAAATACAAAACAGTAGTATTCGTTGATGGCGAGTTTTGGCATGGATACAATTGGGAAGTAAAAAAAACTAAAATAAAAGCAAACAGGGACTTTTGGATACCAAAAATTGAAAGGAATATATTAAGGGATCAAGAAAATAATGAAGCTTTAGAAAAGTTGGGTTATACGGTTTTTAGGTTCTGGCAAGAACAAATAATAAAGGATTTACAAGGGTGTGTTTCAGAAGTCATTGAACATTTCAATTCTATGTGATAAAGCTTTATTCATTATTCAATAATAAGCTTAAAACTAAACTCAATCCTCCTTCGCCTCCTCCCCTCTCACCCCTCCTGCACTGATGGATTCATCAATAAATAGCTATGGTTGGAGAAAATCGTTTCCCCACGATATTTGTTAAGTAATCTCCTAGTATGGTAAGTAATTCTGGTGCTGAAGATAGATAAAATTCTATTAACAGGATGATTTCGAAAAGAGATTTTTCAGAAAAGACGAGCGCAGAGCGATCAAAGCTGAACAGGAAAAACACAAAAAGATACAAAAACTTAATCAACCGCAAGCCGCGAATTGTAAGGTTTTGCCCTTTCTTTGTAGTACAAAAGACAAACTACGAGGAAAATCTAACATCTCTGTAAATAGTTGGTGATATTCATTGCACAGTTTTGTATCAAATCAATTTTTTAAACCCTAAAACAACAATTATTATGAACAAATTACACTGTTTATTCGCGGTAGCAATTTTTGCGCTTTTCATCACATCCTGTAACAAGGAGGAGGCCCTGCCTGACATTACTCCTAAAGCAGAAACCCAACAGGTTGCCGATGATATCGATTACATTGAATTCGACTTGCTTGAAGAGGATTTTCTGACCAATGAAAAAGACATTTTGCAGGCGCTGGGTGTACAGTATGAGGAAGCGGCTGAAAGAGATTTCGATCCGCTCATTTACACCCTGAGTAATGAAGCCGGCGGTAATCAAGTCATCAAGTTCAGAAGCAACCCCAACGGAACCATCTTCCAGGCGGAAAGCCACAGCACGGGCGGAACAGGTTCCGGTAGCGGGCTTGGCAACCAGGGCGCTATGGCCTTTAATGCCAGCAAAGGACTTTTGTACGTCGTCAATGCCGGCAGCAATGAGATCAGCTTTTTCTCCTGCGCTCCGAATGGCAATCTGGCGCTTCAGGGTAAGGTGAACTCCGGCGGAATACGTCCGGTCAGCGTGACGGTATATCGCGGGGTGATCTATGTACTCAATGCGGGCAGCGACAACTTCACCGGATTTGTGCACAATCGTTTTGGACAACTGGTTCCGCTGCCTAATTCTACCCGCTCGTTGAGCGGTAGCGGAACGGCTCCTGCGCAAATCTCTTTCGCCCGCAACGGAAGGGCTTTGATCATTACGGAAAAAGCGACGAACACCATCACGACTTATACAGTAGATCAATACGGCCGTCCCGGAAACAACATACATACCTTCCCTTCAGTGGGCGCCGTGCCGTTCGGATTCGGTCTTGGGCATGGCAACAGCATTCTCGTTTCCGAGGCGGGAGGAACCGGCGAGGGCAGTGTGGCAACATCTTATTTCGTGAGCAATACAGGTCAGATGTTCGTGATGGACGGGCCGCTGCAACTGGGAACCGCCGGAGCTTGCTGGGTGGTCATGGATAAATTCATCCGCAACGCTTATGTGATGAACACCGGCTCCAACAACATTTCTTCCCTTTCCGTAAACCCCGGTATGCAATTGGGCTTTTCCAACTTCGGCAATACAACTAATGCAAACTCCGGCCCGCTCGATGGCGCTATGGACAGGGATTTCCAATACCTTTACGTTTTGGGAGGTGGCAACAATGCTATCCTCACTTACCGCGTAGTTGGCCTCAATGGACAACTGACGCAAATCGATACGGATGGCGGTCTTCCTGACCATGCTACCGGATTGGTTGTAAAAAATTAGAAAATTTCGTCCCGCACACCTTCGAGGTTTCCAAAACCTCAAAGGTGTGCGGCTAAAATAGCCAGGGTTGAGTTTTGATCCTGGCTATTTCTTTTTGCTTCGCTGGGGATTATCGCGCTATTGGCGCGATAATCCCCAACCATGCCCCCACTCATTGCACAGATAAAAATTCTTTCCTAATTTCCCGTTTTAAAGCTGTATCATACAAAACATAGCCATGAAAAAGCAGAACAGGATCATTTCGCTCATCGACTTTTCGGAATATTCGAACAAAGTCATACAGTTCACCGCCGAATTCAGCAGGCTGATCGGCGCCCGTGTCGTGTTTGTTCACCGGGTACCCGGAATGGTGCCTGCGCTTGCGGATGAGAAAAGCAGAAAGGACATCATTGATTATGAAAAGGAAGTCGCTTTACGAAAGCTGAAGGAGCAAGCCGGGGAATATTTCAGCCCTGCTCCGCAATTTTTAGTCAGCGACAAACATTTGCTAACCCTTTTTAAAGAACTCAAAGACAAGGACTATTTCGATTGGGTGGTAGCGGGTTTGAAAGAAACAGGAATGTTAAAGAAAGTTTTCATGGGGAGTACAACGCTCATGGTCATTGAAGAAACCCGTCTGCCGACCGTTGCCATTCCAATGGCTGAGCATATTACACTTCCCAAAGAACTGGTGGTGGTCGTAAGCCCTAAATATCCCGTCAATGCCGAAATGTTGAAACAGGTTATGAAAAACCTGTCCGGTTCTGTTGTGAAAACCACTTTTATTTCGATAGTTACGGAAACGGACGATGAACTGGAAACCGGGAAATACCTCAAAGAACTGGAAAATAAATTTAAAGCATTCAACACCAATAGCGAGATGTTCAAAGGTGCCAAGCCTTTTCAGGAGATACAGGGTTATTTTCGGAACAAAAGCGATATTTTTTTGGTAGCACAACAAAGTTCCAGAACGCTGATGGATTCCCTCTTCAGGGATTATTTCATCAATGACCTGGTTTACAAAGGCTCCATCCCGTTAATCATAATTTCACAATGACCTGGTTAAATCAGTTGACCGAAAACCCATTTTACGAGTTTGCTGTTATCCTGGCGCTCGCAGCCCTTTTGGGTGCAGTGGGGCAGTTACTCAAACAGCCCTTGATCGTCATGTTCATAGCGCTGGGCATCATCGTGGGGCCTTCGGTTTTAAACGTGGCGAAATCAGAAGAGAACATCCATTTGCTGGCAGAAATTGGCATTGCCATACTGCTCTTTATTGTGGGTTTAAAACTCGATTTGCGTATTATAAGATCCGTGGGAAAGATTGCCCTGATGACGGGGTTGGGGCAGGTTTTCTTTACTTCTTTCTTTGGATACCTCATCGGGTTGGCATTGGGGTTTTCATCGCTGCATAGTTTTTATATCGCCGTAGCCCTCACTTTTTCGAGCACGATCATTATTGTAAAATTATTATCTGACAAAAAGGAGATTGATTCGCTTCACGGGCAGATCGCTATTGGGTTTTTAATTGTGCAGGACATTGTGGTCATCCTGGTGATGATCGTACTTTCAGCCATGAGAAAAGGCGAAGACGCTTCATTGACCCAAGCCATACCGAAAACCATAATGGCTGGTATTGCTTTGCTGGCTGTCACCCTGATCTCGATGCGTTGGATCATCCCCCGCCTGAGCGCCTTCCTGGCAAAGTCGTCGGAGTTGTTGAGCCTTTTCGCCATAGCCTGGGCGGTACTGCTGGCTACGCTCGGCGAGCTTATGGGGTTCAGCAGCGAGGTAGGCGCTTTCCTGGCGGGCGTCAGCCTGGCTTCTTCCGATTTTAAAGATGTCATTAGCAGCAGGTTGATCAGTCTAAGGGATTTTTTATTGTTGTTCTTTTTTGTAAACCTGGGAGCCAATCTCGATCTAAGCGTGATCGGGAGCCAGGTTTCGTCGGCACTCGTCTTCTCTGTTTTCGTGTTGATCGGCAATCCCATCATCGTTCTGATCATCATGGGTGCGATGGGATACCGGAAGCGTACCTCCTTCCTGGCCGGGCTTACGGTTGCACAGATCAGCGAATTTTCTTTGATATTCGCCGGGCTGGGTCTTGCGGTTGGGCACATCACCGAAAGTATTGTGGGGTTGATCACTTTGGTTGGGTTGATCACCATTGGTTTGTCCACTTACCTGATCTTGTATTCCCACCAAATTTATGAATTCATAGCGCCGGCGCTTCAGATATTTCAACGGAAGGTTCCATTCAGGGAATACGAGGACGTCGCACACCACACTTACCAATTTGATGTGATCATCATTGGCCTGGGGAGGTTTGGTACCCGTCTTTCCGAAATGCTCGATCAGCACCGCGAGATCAAATACCTTGGAATAGATTTCGACCCGGCGATTGTAAAAGAATGGCAACAAAAAGGAAAAAACATAGTTTACGGCGACCTCGAAGACCCGGAACTGCTCGAACATGTTCCTTTTCAAAATGCAAAGATCATCGTCAGTACGATTCCGGGTTTTGAGCATTCCCAGCAATTTATCAAAGCCTTAAAAAGGAAAAACTACCAGGGGCAGATCTACCTCTCGGCACAAACAGAAAACGACTTCCGCCAGTTGTCTGCATGTGGTGCAACCGAAGTGCTGCGACCCCACCAAATGGCCGCAAATAATTTTTTCAATCACTACCTGAAAAACATGCTGGCACAAACAACCGGTTAGTGTAAGGGAATCGTTGAGGACAGAAAGGGCAGAGCCAATAGCCAATAAGAAAGGAAACCTGCCAGCGAAAAACGAAATGTTTAAACAGAATAATTTTAGGGCGGTTCTAAAAATTCAAAATATAGTGGTTCATCCCAATTCTTTATCGGGACTAAGAACGCAAAAGTTTAATTATTCCCGCTTATTTAGCGGGATGCGCCTTGGCGTGAAATAATCAATTTTTAGAACTGTCCTTTACAAAATTTTGCTGTTCAGTCATTATTTTTTCGCTTGCTGAATAGTTGCGAATCTGGTAAAAATAACGCTTCTATTTTTTAAATAAGGTCTTAAAAGTACATTATTTGTAAAAATAAGAGCATTGTAATCTTTTTATATTTACATTTGTGTAAAGATAACCTCGCAAATGAAAAAAGAATACACTATTCCTGCTGAAAAGATCGTAGAGCGATTGCGGTTTGAAAACCCCTGGTGGACGACCAAAGCCATTGATGAATATCTGGCACGGATGCCCCGGAGGATGTACTTTGACCTTTTTATGCCGCAGGTGCAGGAAACGACTATACAACGTGCCGTCATTCTGATGGGCCCCCGGAGGGTAGGCAAAACGGTAATGATGCACCATGCCATTCATCAATTGCTGGCGGATAATGTGAAGCCACAGCAGATATTTTTTACCAGCATTGACAATCCTATATATATTCACTTAGGCTTGGACGAGCTTTATGCCCTGGCAAGGCAAGCCGCCGGCAATGACGATACAGAGGGCAACTATGTCTTTTTTGATGAAATCCAATATTTGAAAGATTGGGAGCGCCATTTAAAAGTATTGGTTGATAGCTATCCAAAAACAAAATTTATTGCTTCAGGCTCGGCGGCAGCTGCTCTTCGCCTGAAAAGCACTGAAAGCGGAGCGGGAAGGTTTAGCGATTTTCTGCTCCCGCCATTGACTTTCCAGGAGTTTTTGCACCTTCAGGGTTTACAAACGCTCATTAGCCAAAGCATTACCCAATACAAGGGAAAGGATTTTCCATTTTATTCAGCGGTAGATATTAAAGAACTCAACCGGCAATTTATCGACTATCTTAATTTCGGCGGTTATCCGGAGGTGATCTTTTCGGATACCATTAAGCAAAATATGCCGCGTTTTATTAAAAGTGATATTATTGATAAAGTATTGCTGCGCGACCTGCCTAGTCTTTATGGTATAAGAGATGTGCAGGAACTCAATCGCTTTTTTGCTTATCTGGCATACAATACTGGCAGAGAGTTTTCACCCGAAAAAATGGCTAAAGAAAGCGGCCTGGACAAGGGCGTTTTGAAACGTTACCTCGAATACCTGGAAGCTGCTTTCCTCATTAAGCTGGTTAACAAAATTGACGGCAATGCCAGGCAGTTTAAAAGAATGACCGGCTACAAAATTTTTCTAACCAATCCTTCTTTGCACACAGCGCTTTTTTCTCCGGTATCACCCACTGACGATGAGGTTGGAAATATAGTGGAAACCGCCATTTATGCTCAATGGATGCACCATGAGAATATTGATCTTTACTATGCTAAATGGAAAAGTGGAAGGACAGAAGGGGAAGTCGATATGGTGCAATTGGATAATAAAAAAATGAAACCGCTCTGGGGGTTGGAAATTAAGTGGAGCAACCGGTATTTGGATAAACCTCATGAATTGAAAAGTTTAATTGAGTTTTGTAAAGTCAATCAACTAAGTGATGCTGTGGTAACGAGCATTGACAAAGAGCAAAGCATTGATCATTCAGGTATCAGGCTTCATTTTTACCCTGCTGCTGTTTATGCGTACACTATCGGGGCAAATACCATAAAACTCAAACAACAATAACCTGATTGGTAGATGGACCATATTTTGAATTGCCTTAAAAAGTCCGGGATTTATAAAAATCAACCCCGTCCGTAAACATATCCTTTCGGAATGCTATTTTACTTTTCAAATATTATTTTTGCAAACAGTAAACAGTAAACAGTAAACAGTGAACGGTGAACGGTGAACGGTGAACGGTGAACAGTATTATCAAATCAACAAACGTGTGCCTGCCTGTATACTTCGGCAGACAGGCCGACACAGGCGGTATCAACAAATCAGCAACCCCGATCCCGCCCCGACACCGGTGTCGGGGCGGGAGGGCAGGATTACCAAATTAGCAGATCAACAAATTAACAAACATGTTTACACCACTTTTAAAAGAAGAACTGGAAGCCGGATTGGATCACATCCGCCGCTCACCAAAAGATCACGGAACGCTCATGCTTATCGCTCGTCGCCCGGAGGAAAATGAAAGGGAAGTGCTCGAAGAGGGGATGCTCGATCTGAAGGTAGGGCTGGAGGGTGATAACTGGTTGACGAGGGGTAGCTCCCGTACCGACAACGGATTGGGGCACCCGGATATGCAACTCAATATTATGAATGCGCGCGCCATTGCGTTGGTTGCCCGCACTAAAGACCGCTGGCAACTCGCCGGCGATCAGCTTTATGTCGATTTCGACCTGAGTGAAGAAAATCTCACTGCCGGTGATCGCCTCGCCATTGGGCAGGCTGTGGTCGAAGTGACCCCGATACCACACAATGGTTGTAAAAAATTTGTGGAACGCTTCGGGCTGGAAGCCATGAAATTCGTCAATTCCCCCATTGGCAAACAACTACACCTCCGCGGCATCAATGCTAAAGTAGTAAAGCCGGGAGTGATCAGAACCGGCGATAGCATCGTAAAACTCTGAATCAAAAAAAAATCGCCAAAACCGCGACCGGGTTCTGGCGATTTTTCCCGCAGATGGGAAAGAAATCTTAAGGAGCCTTTTTCACAACACTGCCGTTAGCCAAGAGTTTACCGTTCTCGGCGTTCAGTACAAAATGATAAAGGCCGGTATCGAGGTGTCGGATATCCATATCGAACTGCCCGTCGCCGTTTGTTTTTTGGCTAAAAACAACTTGCCCAAGTGCGTTGTACAAAACAAAATCGCAGTCTTTGGATTCACTGCCGCTGATCGTCAAACGGAGCCAGTCGCTTGCAGGATTGGGGAACAATTCCAACTGGATATTTTCAATCAAAGTATTAACTGAAGTGACGGTAATATCCAGCGTTTGGCAGGTCATGTCCGACCCCCCTGCATTGGTTGCCGTCAGGCAAACTTCGTACATCCCCGTTTCATCGTAGGTATGCGAAGGGTTTTGATCCATGCTGGCATTTCCATCGCCAAAATCCCATTGCCAGGAGGTCGGGGCGTTGGTTGATTCATCGGTAAAGTCGATGGCGCCCTGTCCCTGATCTTCAAACGAAAATGCAGCAACCGGGGCAATTGCAGCGGGTTCGAGGATCTGGTAGCTGATCTCAGCGATCATACCTTCAAACAAGGTAGCGTTTACCAACGGCCCTTTACTGTCTTTGGAGTACCAGGTGTATGTGGTATCGCTGTAATTATCCGTCAGTGTAGTTTGCCACATTCCAAGAATGTAACCTTGAATCGTATCGAAATATTCGATGATCGCCACTTCCCGCAATCCATCAAAGGATCCCATTGGCGTGATGACTGTGCCAAAGCCGTCGAATTCAACATCTTTATAACCGTGTGTGATGATCCTGACCGAATCAAAAGGCGGATCAGGGCTTTCGAAGGTTAAAGTTAACTTTCTTTCTGCGGAAAAACTGGTGCCGTAAGTTGTGGGGAATTCAAAAAATTGTTCAGGGTTATCCAACGCAAGGCTGAAATAATCGCCCATGCCGGAGGTGTCCGCCGTAAAACCCAGTAAATAAGCGCCCGAACTGTTGGCTTCGATGTAAGTGTACTCGTCCGCGGTGCCGAATGCCAGTGTTGCCGTAGGAAACAGGTTGCCTTCTGGAGCGAGGGCAGGGTCTAAAAATTCGGTGTAGATAGTATCAACAGGTAAAAGCCCCGAAAAATCCCAGGTTTGATTGGCGCCGGAAGATCCGACCGACAGCCCGGCAGTGACCTCCGCGTTGACGTTGGCCTGCATGTCGCCGATCACAGGCATATCTGCCTGGGTGATTGTAATTTGTGCAAAGCCCGATGCGCTGAGCAGCATTGAAAAGATTAGTAATAGTGAAGCGTTTTTCATGTGTTTAATTAGTTTATGGTTTTATCTAAATATTCATCGCGCAAAATTATTCAATAAATTGATTGTTACATATTTTTGTATCACTTAAAATTTGTCAGATAAACATCCAAAATTTGGGAGTTGGCAAAGAAGTAAACCGTTGTAAAAATTGCCATAAAAAAAGATACTTGATTGAAAAAAAATAACAGTTCATTTTAGAAAACATTAAATATTTTCGTAAATTGGCATCGAAAATAGATAATGTTTTTCATGTATAAAGATTATTTGACCCTTCTAAGTTGGAAGGGTTTTTTTTCTTTAGAGCACAATCCTAAGCTGTCAAAATCAAGAGGGGTATAAAGAACAGGTTTGCATTAAAAAATTGATCTTCGGGATAAAAATCAAACATCTTTTGGACAATATTAAAAAAATACATAATTTGGTGGCACAGAAAAAATTTTCATAAAATTAGATTTTTGGGTCCCTTCCAGCCGGAAGGGCTTTTTTGTTCCTGCCCCGACAGTAAACATATACGCGACGCGAGAAAACTACACCATGACCGCAAAGCCTTCCCCGAAAATTTTAATCATCAGGTTCAGCTCTATCGGCGATATTGTGCTTACTACGCCGGTTGTTCGCTGCCTGCATCGCCAGTTGGGCGCCGGGGTTCATTTTCTTACCAAAAATGCTTTCCGGGCAATCGTCGATCCCAATCCTTATATTTCAAAAGTTTACGGCATAGAAAAGGAAGTGTCGGAAGTCATCGGGGAACTCAAAAACGAGCGATATGATTATGTCGTCGATCTGCACAAAAACCTCAGAAGCCTGAAAGTAAAAATGGCTTTGAATGCTCCGAATTTTTCATTCAACAAGCTCAACTTTGAAAAGTGGCTCATGGTCAATTTTAAGCTGAACCGTTTGCCTGATAAGCATATCGTCGATCGCTATCTCGAAACCGTTGCATCGCTTGGCGTGGTGAATGATGGCGAGGGCCTGGATTATTTTATCCCTCCGGATTCGGAATTGGACGCCCCGCAGTTTTTAACTGAAAACCTGAACCATCTCCCTTCGAAATACATCGCTTTTGCCATCGGAGCGGCGCATGCAACGAAGCGCCTTCCGGAAGGGAAGATCATCGAAATTTGCAAAGGGATCAGCATTCCCGTCGTACTTTTAGGCGGCCCCGGTGACCGCCAAACCGGCGACCGGATACAGACGGAAGCCGGCGATCATGTCATCAATACCTGCGGAAAACTCAGCCTCCACGAATCGGCATCGCTGGTCAGGCAGGCATACAAAGTCATCACCCACGATACCGGCATGATGCACATTGCGGCAGCATTCGGAAAACCCATCATCTCCGTGTGGGGCAATACGATCCCTGAGTTTGGAATGTATACGTATTATAAAAATGGGATGGATAAAAATACTACCATTGAAATACGCGACTTGCCCTGCCGGCCATGCTCCAAGATCGGCTACGACCGTTGCCCGAAAGGTCATTTTAATTGTATGAACCGGATTGATCCCGGGGAAGTAGTTTGTAGTTTGTAGTTGGTGTTCCCGATTTCATCGTCCCGCTTTTTCGAGAAAAAGCGGGATTCGCTCCG
>CAZKDA010000077.1:0-19355 GCA_964551455.1 uncultured Saprospiraceae bacterium | reverse complement strand
AGTTTCGTTCGGTCGAGGTAAGGTTCAACCACTACGCCTTCGGGCAATGACTTTATTATTTTTTCCATGCGCGTTTTTACCCTTTCGGTTACTTCCGCAGAGTTGGCTCCTTTGAGCATAATGACCTGTCCGGCCACAACTTCGCCTTTTCCGTTCATCGTCACCGCACCGAAACGCGGAGCATGTCCGAATTTTACTTTTGCAACGTGTTTGACCAGGATAGGAAAACCGTTTACATTTTTCACAACGACATTCCCGATGTCTTCCAGAGAGTTGAGCCGCCCCTCGCCACGGATGAAATAGGTGTAATGCTTTTTTTCAATATAAGAACCGCCGGTATTTGCATTGTTTTCCGAAAGGGCCTCAACCAACTCCCCGATTGTTACACCCATGCTTCTCAGGTTATCGGGGTTGAATGCGACTTCGTATTGTTTGAGGTGACCGCCGCTGCTATTGATTTCAACAACCCCGTCGATGCCTGTCAACTGTCGTTTGATTACCCAGTCCTGGATGCTTCTCAATTCCGTGGATGTGTATTGATCTTCAAATCCTTCGGCAGCGAAGATCACATACTGGTAAATCTCGCCAAGCCCGGTGGTGATCGGTCCCATTTCAGGCTGTCCGAATTCCCGCGGGATTTCGGATTCTGCCTGCCTGATGCGTTCGCTGATGAGTTGACGAGCCAGGTAAATGTCCATACTTTCCTCAAAAACCACAGTGATCAAAGACAACCCAAAACGCGAAACCGAGCGTATCTCCACGACTCCGGGTATATTCCCTAAAGCCATTTCCAGCGGGTAAGTGATGAGTTGCTCTACCTCTTGAGCTGCAAGGCTCGGTGCATTCGTAATAACCTGCACCTGGTTGTCGGTAATATCCGGTACCGCATCGATCGGCAAATGCTGGAGGGAATAGACTCCCCAACCAATCAATGCCGCGATCAGCAAGCCGATTATGAGCTTGTTGTATATCGAAAAGCGAATAATTCGATTGATCATTTTTGAAAAATAGATTTTGGGGTGATGGAAAACACAATTTGCTTTTTAGGAAAACTGGCAGCCTGCGGTGAAAACCGAGACATAGAAAGCAATTTGTTAAATCAAGACGCAGAGATCTTCACCCCTGCGTGATGCACATGAAATACAAGAAGAAGATTATGAAACGGATGGTGGCTGGATCTCAGTGGTTACGAATCCTTTCAGGTAAAAAGCATTTTTATAGGAAGGATTATCTGTTGCAAGGGAAAACGGTAGTCCACGCAAGTGAAACTCTACGGTTGAAATGGTAAAGGTTGTGAAGGCATGAAAAAACTGGAAGGGGCAGTTATCGTGGTCATCGTGGCCGTCGTGCTGGTGGTCGTTGGGATTGAAATAGTGGATATTCAAAAAATCAAAGATCGTAAAACTGCCACCCTGGTCTGCCGCCTCTTCCAAATGAATCTGGAAGTGCTCCACGAGATCGGGAAGATGGATCAGCCGACTGAAATCCGAATTCGGGATCAGACTTCCGATGAACATGTAAAAAGCCAGTATTTTGGCGATTGGTTTCAAGCTGTGGATGCTTTATTTTTACTCAAATATATGAAAAACAAATAATTCTGCCCCAAAGAAAAACGGTAACTACCTGAATAATTTGCCGGTAACTGGGGGCAGAGGCATTTTGGATATTATGATCCCCGAAATTTTCAGAAGGATCGCAGGTATGAAAATACATATTCAGAAACCTTTTTATTTTTGAGAAGTTTAAAAAAATCAGCATTTCAATTTTTTACCTGCAATTATAACAACACGCAAATGAGCCTATTCCACTTAGCATTCCCCGTTACTGACTTGTACAAAACCCGCAAATTTTACGAAGAGCTGCTGGGCTGCCCCGTCGGCAGGACTTCCGAGCGCTGGATCGATCTCGATTTCTGGGGAAACCAGATCACGGCGCACCTCGTGGATGAAAACCATCAGTCCGAACCAACCAACCTGGTGGATGGCAAAGACGTACCCGTACGGCATTTCGGCGCCATCCTCGAATGGAATGAATGGGAAAATCTCGCTGAAAAACTGAAGGCCAGCGGGATTGAGTTTGTAATCGAACCCTACATCCGCTTCAAAGGCGAACCCGGCGAACAGGCCACCATGTTTTTCTACGACCCCAGCGGCAACGCGCTGGAGTTCAAGTCGTTTAAGGATTTTGATCGGATCTTTGCGAAGTAGATTAGTTCATGGTTTGTAGCCTGCCTTAAAAATCACTGAATAATTCCAGGCTTTTGGTATATTCGCTTTTCCGAAAGCACAAAAACTCAACAGATGCTTTGCGGCAATTGAGCCGGCAAGCATTGTAAATTTAAGCCAAACTATGAAGTTAAAATTTTGCGGAGCAGCCAGGGAAGTTACCGGGAGCGCTCACTTAGTTACCCTTGACAATGGTTATAAGATATTATTGGATTGTGGCCTTTACCAGGGTTACAATGAAAAAATGAAAAACTTTAACGAATCCTGGTTTTTTGATCCATCAGAGATCGATTGCCTCATCCTTTCGCATGCACACATCGACCACAGCGGACGCATTCCCAAACTCGTAAAAGATGGCTTCAATGGAAATATCATCTGTACCCATGCCACGCGCAGTCTTTGCGCCATCATGCTGCTCGACAGCGCCAGGATACAGGAGCGGGATGCAGAGTATTACAATGAAAAAGTAGCGAAGAAAAAGAAAAAAAATTTCAGGATACCACTCTACACTGCGGAAAATGCTACTGAAGCGATGGATTCGTTTATTGGCATAGCTTACAACAAATGGTATCCCGTGGCTGAAAATGTCCAGGTCTTATTCAAAGATGCAGGGCATATCTTGGGGAGTGCGACTGTGACGCTGCGGATCAGGGAAGGGAACAGGGAGATCATGTTTGGGTTTACCGGCGACATTGGCCGCCCGAATCGCCCGATCCTCCGCGACCCGATCCCCATGCCGGAAGTGGAATACCTGATCTGTGAATCGACATACGGGGATAAAGACCACGACAATGCTCCCGCCGAGATGGAAAAATTTCTCGCTATTATCAAAAAAACCTGTGTGGACAAAAGGGGAAAGCTTATCATTCCGGCATTCAGCGTAGGCCGGACGCAGGAGATCGTATATATGCTCGACCAACTTGAATCTTCGGGCAAGTTGCCCAAGATACCGGTTTATGTGGACAGCCCGCTTGCTGTAAATGCCACAACAGTTTTCGGCGCACATCCCGAATGTTTTGACAACAAGCTCAACGAGTACATGCTCACGGATGATAATCCATTTGGTTTTAATGCGCTGACTTATGTCCATTCCGTTGACGTTTCCAAGTCGTTGAACAATTCTGAAACGCCCTGTATTATTATCAGCGCTTCGGGCATGGCGGATGCAGGCAGGGTAAGGCATCATATTTTCAACAGCGTCGATCAATCAAAAAACACTATTCTCATCGTGGGCTATTGCTCGCCGGATACGCTTGGCGGAATGCTGCGAGATGGCATTGAAACGGTAAAAATGTTCGGAGAAACGAAAATCGTCAGAGCGGAGATCGAAGTCATGGATTCCTTTTCGGCGCATGGCGACCGCCACGAAATGCTCGATTTTATCAGCAATCAAAAAAACAGTGTGAAAAAAGTGTTTTTGGTTCACGGGGAAATCGACAGGCAACAAAGCTTTGCTTCGCTGTTGAATAAAAACGGGTTTCGCGAAGTTGAAATACCCAAGTTAGGGCAGGAGTATGAATTATGATAAAATGATTTGTAATATTGGCTTTTTAGTGAGAACTTTGCGCGTCAATTAAAAATAGCGTCAAAGTTGCGTTTGTAATTTGACAGCTTGCTGACACAAATCCAATCCGCGCACAACCGTACTTCCCATTTCCGCACTATATATTTGGTAGTTAACATTATCGGGCTTTAACCTATGCGGTTAAAAATCCGTTAAAGTCGGTTAGTTTTAAAAACGAAGTAATAAAGCATTTTACAAATAGGTTAAAATACCCAAAATCTAATAATTTAATATGACCAGCCAATTTTTAAAATTATTCACCGGATGCGTGCTGCTGTGCATTTTGGCGATTGCATCGTGCAGGAAAATAGATTCTTTGGACAACATGAAAGTTGTGAATTACGACGCCGAATTTGCCATACCGGTATTTAAAGCCAAAACTTCATTGCAGGATATTCTCGATCAATTTGGTGAAAATACGCTCGTCCAGATCGGTGAAGACGGCTTGATCACCGTTTTTTACAAAGGCAATGTGGCAGGGAGATCGAGCACGGATATTTTCGACACCCTCAACGCTTACAATAATTTACCACTGCCGATACCAGATACACTATTCCCGTTGCCGTTCAGCGTACCCAATAGCATCGATATCGATTACGCCATTTTAAAAAGCGGGACATTTGAATACGGCTTTATAGATACAGTTACTACCCTCCCAGGTCAGATAACCGTCACCGTGACACTTCCCGAAGCGACATTGAACGGAGTGCCTTTTCAGTACTCAACGACTCACTCCGGCGGGGTAACGGTCCCGCAGATCGGCCCTTTCGATCTGACCGGATACAGGCTGACACCCGTCGATGATACCATTAAAATTCATTACCAGGCATATCGCCACAGCACCGGGATGAACGAGAGACTGGGTATTTTTTTTATAAAACTCAACAACTTTGAAGCCTCTTATGTGGAGGGTTACCTGGGCAGCGATATCTACGAACTCGAACGCGACACCATCGTGATCGACTTTTTTGGAAACTGGACCCGCGGCGATGTCTATTTTGCAGATCCCAAGATTAACCTGAAAGTCAACAATTCATTCGGGTTCCCTGTGAGGTCAAAAGCTAATGTGCTGAATGTCTTTACCGTAAACAATGAAATCCTCCCCATTGAAAGTGTTTACCTCGACAATATCGTCGTGGATTATCCGTCGCTCAGCGAAGTTGGCCAAACCAAGACCACACATTTCGATTTTAATAAAGACAATTCCAACATCGACGTCATACTCGGCGCGGGCCCGACCGCTATTGACTACGACTTCGACGTCGTTGCCAACCCGGACAGCAATTTCAACATTCGCGGATTCATGACGGATTCGAGCTTTATGAATGTCCAGGTGGAAGTGGAATTACCGATGTACGGCACCGCAAGTGGTTTTGAAGCCCGCGATACTTTTTCCATTGATTTTGACAGCTACAAAAACTATGACTTCGTGGAGTTTAAAGTGATTTCAGAAAATGGTATCCCGTTGGATGTGGGCATCCAGATCTTCTTTGCCGACGAAAACGGCAGCGTTCTCGATTCCCTTTTCACCCCCAATGTCAATGTCATTCAGGCTGCCCCGGTTGGCGCCGGAGGATTGCCGGTTGATATTTCCGAAAAGACAACTTTTACTACTATCGAAGGCGCTCGCCTTGAAAATATAAAAGCAGCCAAACAGCTTTACATGCGCTCATCTTTTTCTACCGTAAACAATGGACAAACCATGGTCAAAATACTGTCTTCACAGCAGGTGGAGGTTAGAATGGGTATGAAAATTGGAGTCGGAGGATGAGCCTCGCCAGGTGTGGCAGGTATTATAAAAACGCGTAAACCTTTCATTCAAAATGCGTAAATCGAAATTTGAAATGTTGAGAAAACACATCCTTTTATTTTTTGGGTTGTTGGCTTTTTGCTCCGGCTTTGCACAGCAGGAACTCGGTCTTCATTTTATGAAAGAGATCTGGCAATCCGGGAAAACCAATCCCGCATTTACCAATGAATTTTCTAAAGTCCACTATTCACTGCCAAGCCTTTATTTTAATATTTCTCATAACGGCGCCAGTTACAACGATGTGGTGATTACCAATGAAAATGGCGAAAATGTGTTGGACATCGGCGCTGTGATTGATCGGATGGATGCTCAAAACCAGCTTTTTTCAACCGTAGAGGTCGAAACCTTTAGCTTTTCCATTGGCATCAAAGACCTGAAACTCAGTTTGAACCATGCAATAAAGCTCAATACTTTCATGGACTACCCGAAGGAACTCGTTCAGCTTGCCTGGAATGGAAATTCTCAATTTATTGGTCAAACGGTAAACATCGGGCCTGATGTACAGGCTTTTGCTTACAATGAATTCGGCATTGGCCTGGCAACCAAGATATTCGATGTCGGCGCCGGGGCGAAGTTGAAAATACTGACGGGGATCGGCGATATATCTTCCAAACGAACCGATGTGAGGGTTTACACCGACCCAGATATTTATCAATTGACTTTCGATACCGATTATCTCATCAACACTTCTGCATTTTTTAATTATGAAGGAGGTGAAGACTTTGACGTGGATTTTGGCGACGTGACTTTTAAGGAAGTGTTCGCTTCAAATCTTGGTGCGGCAATTGACCTGGGCGCTACTTTTAAGATTAGGAATATCGATGTAGCTGCGAGCATTGTCGATCTGGGTTTTATTACCTGGAAAAAGAATGCGAAAAACTATCACAGCCAGGGTTCCCATACTTACGAAGGGGTTGATATTTCAGGGGTGTTTCGTGGCGATTCCGTTACCTTTGAAAATGCCCTCGATTCGATCGGAGACATCCTGGATTTCAAAGAAACCAACAGGAGTTATACCACCATGCTGCCGGCCAAGGTTTATCTCAGCGCGAGTTACCGCCTCGGCGAGTTGTGGGATCTCGGCGGATTGTTTTACACGGAAATGTACCGCGGCAAAGTTTATCCCTCCTTTGCTGCGAGCGCGAGGGTCAAGTTTGGAACAAAACTTTCGCTGGGCGCTACTTACGCTGTTCGCAACAAAACTTTCGATAACTTCGGACTCAACCTCATGGCGAAGCTTGGCCCCGTCCAGTTTTTTGGTGTGACGGATAATCTGATCTCCGCTTTCCGCCCCTACGACAGCAGGAATTCCAATCTGCGAGTCGGTGTGAATTTGTTATTCAAGTAATCGTGAAAAAATAATATGATCCCATGAAAACCAATGCCTTTCTGATTCATTTCAGAGAGGCATTTTGAATTTGAAGAAGACGTCAGACTTTACCCCGACCAGTCGGGGTACGCGTTATGGATTAGGTCAAATATAAAAATTCGGATTTCAGAGCATGTGCGACCACGCTGTGGTCGATCATTCTATAGATAAAAAACTAACGTACTTTGACCGCGCTGCGGTCACGGTATAAGGCATTTGCTTCATGACCGCAGCGCGGTCAAAGTACGTTAGAAATAGCAATCAAATAAAAATACGACCACAACGTGGTCGCACAAATTTGTTGCCTTGAAAAGGTCTGCCTGTATCAGCCATGTAGGTTGCGGAGGACAGCCATAAAAAAATCACACGTGGCAATAAATGGTTAAATTCATTTTGTCCTTGCATTGCTTGACATTTTTCCCGATCTCAATCATGCTGGTTTAGGGTTTTCAAATCCATACCGCGTACCCCGACTGGTCGGGGTAACTCACGTTAAATTATTCCATCATGCCGGTTTTGTGCAGGATCGGAAGCTGGCCGCCATAGGCCTTTGCGATATTGTTTTTAGTGAAAGTCGTTTTTGTATCGCCATAAGCGATGAGCCGCTGGTTGAGCAGGATCACCTTGTCAAAATAACGATCGACGGTGTAAAGGTCGTGATGAACCACGAGGAGCGTTTTGCCTTCTTTTGCCAGTTTTTTGAGAATTTGGATGATCTGCTCTTCAGTTGTCATGTCCACACCGACAAAAGGTTCGTCGAGCAAAAAAATCTCGGCTTGCTGGCATAAAGCCCTTGCAAGAAAAACCCGCTGCTGTTGTCCGCCGGAAAGTTCGCCGATCTGGCTATTCCTGAAATGCGCTATCCCGACTTCGTGCAGGGCATTCATGGCGAGGTCTCTGTCGTGTTTGTTGATCCTGCTGAAAATTTTTTTGTGGGGATATCTTCCCATCAACACCACATCAAAAACCGTAGCCGGGAAATTCCAGTCGATATCGGTTTTTTGAGGAACATAAACCATTTTTTTTCGCTGGCTGGCGATGGGTTGTTCATTGATCAGGACGGTTCCGGTGTTAAATTCTATCAATCCGAGTACTGCTTTGAAAAGGGTGGATTTTCCTGCTCCATTCGGGCCGATGACGCCGTAAATTTTTCCAGCTTCCAATTCGAGATAAATATTGGTCAAAACCCGCATTTTATCATAAGAAACCGAAAGCCCTTTTATAGAAATGACAGGGATCGTATTCATCGGTTAAGCTTTTTGTAAACGATAAAAAATCCGCCAAAAAACAAAACGCCGATCAAAGCATAGAACAGCAGGTTTTGCACATCATTGGTTTTGCCTGTTGAACCCAAGTCGTCCATCTGAGCGTCGCGCAAGGCATTCACAATCGTGACCGTATTGTGTTTCAACATATCATAATAAGTAGGTGCAGGACTGTCTTTATCGCCGACCGAATCGGTGTATAACTGCCCTCCGATCCTGATCTTATTGTCTTTGGCCAGTTGTTGCATCAATTTGGGATTGATCGTGCTTTCTGCGAAGATCGCCGGCACTTCGGATTCCCTGATGATCTTGCTGACCCGCATGATGTCGGCGGTTTGCACATCGGCGTCCGTTGAAGTGCCCATGATAGATTCCAGGCGGATGCCGTACCTGCGGCCATAATATTGAAAAGCATCATGGGAGGTGATGAGTATTCTCTTTTTCTCGGGAATGGTTTTGATCTGTTCGAGGATAAAACGGTCGAGCGTTTCCAGCTTTTTTTTATAGCTCTCGTAATTAGCTTCGTAAGTTGGCTGGTTTTCGGGATCGAGTTCGATAAAAGCATCTCTGATGTTTCGGATATAGATCAACCCATTGCTTGCATCCATCCAGGCATGCGGATCAAAGGAGTTTTGGTAGGTCAGACTTTCCAGGGATTTAATGCCCTCAGTGACCAGTACAACCTCTGCTTTTGTACCCGAATTGTCGATCAGTTTTGTCAGCCAGCCTTCAAAGGTCAGCCCGTTTTTCAACACCAGTTGAGCATGAGCGATGAGCGATGCATCGCGCGGCGTGGGTTCGTGTAAATGCGGGTCGCTTCCGATCGGTACGATGCATTGGATGTCCAACTTGTCGCCGGCGATATTTTTTGCCATGTCGGCGATCATGGAAGCCGTGGCCACCACTTTGGGTTTGTTTTGCGCAGGCAAAGCGCCGGATAGCAAAACGAGCCATGAAATAAAAGCGATGTGGATTGTAGTTTTCAAGGTTTATGATTTTTGCATGAATAAATTCTGGCAAACCTTGGAGGATAATATATGCTCGGTCTGGCTGTTGAGGTTTACCTTTTTAGAACCATCATAATCGAAGTGTTCCAGAACTGTGAGGTTTGCGCCCAGGTTGAGTTTATGCTGATCCAGGTATTGCAAAAAAGCCGTCGAATGATCGTTGACGCCGACGATGATCCCCTTTTCGCTTTTTTTCAAATTGCTCAACAAAATCCTTTTGCGATACGTAAAATTACCATCGGCATCCGGGATCGGGTCGCCATGAGGGTCGAATTTTGGAAAATCGAGAAACTTGTCAAGTCTTTCGATCAATTCATCAGACTGGATATGTTCCAGTTGCTCGGCGATGTCGTGCACTTCGTCCCACGAAAAATCGAGGTGTTGGAGCAAAAAGACTTCCCACAGGCGGTGGCGGCGGATCAGTCTGGTAGCCAGCAGGTTGCCGTTTTTTGTCAGGGTCACGCCCTTGTATTTTTCGTAGTTGATGAGGTTTTTTTCAGCAAGGCGTTTGAGCATATCGGTTACGGAAGCCGCGCTGGTGTTCATTTCTTTGGAAATGGCATTCGTACTGACGGCGTTGTTGTCGTTTTCCGACAGTTTAAAAATTGCCTTGAGATAATTTTCTTCGGTATGTGAGATCATCGAAACAGAATTAAGTTTATGGTGCAAATATAAATATTTTTAGATTAATCTAAAAATAAAAATCACACAAACCGAAAAGAGATAAATTTTGGCAATAAGTTTGGATGATTACAATTGATGCCTATTGCCGATAAACCGCAAGACTTAAGATTGAGAAGTATTGATGGCTCCCGATAAAAAACAAAGAAATAATATGTTGAATGAACGCATCAAAGGTTTGTATCAAAGCGGTTATTTGAAAGAAGCGGATGATTTTTTAGAACAGGCGAAAGTCAGGCTGTTGTTTCGTGTGGCGTTGATGTCTTTTTTTACCTTACTTTTTTCACTTCCAACCATTTTTCTAATTCTTCCTTTGGCAGCCCTGATCAGCGGGCTTGGTTTGATCCTGATGATGCTGGTTCCATTGGTATTAAAACATACGGGAAGCGTTTCTTTTACCAGCAAATTTATGCTGCTGCTTTCTTTTCTGATAACCTTCAATGTTCATCTGATCATAAACAAACCCGACGGTTTAGGTGTAGGCGCCTGGTATGTGGTGATCGCTGTGTGTGGGAGTTTTCTTTTGGGAAAAAAGTGGGGGAAGGGTTTTACACTTGCGGCGATCTCAGCGATTTTCACAATGGTTTGTTTCAAATATTCCGGGATCAATCTTTACGGAACGCATCTTGAGGCCATCGTGGCACAAAACCCCATCCTGCTTTTTGGCATGACTATCCATGCCGTGTTGCCCATTTTTTTGATCTACCTCGTGGTTTTGGAGTTTTTAAACTCAAAATCAACCGTTGACCGGCACATGGAAAAGATGATGACCAATCAACAAATGCTCAACAAAAAGCTGGAGCAAAGCGAATTGAAATACCGGAAATTTATCGAGGATGCCGATGATCTGATTTACGTCATCAACGGAAGGGGGAAGTTTTCATATATCAACCCCACATTCGAAAGAGTGACCGGCTACAGCCTCAAAGAATTGAAAACGATGAATTTCAATTTCATGATCCATGAAGAACACAGAGTCGCCCACAATGAATTTTATTTAACCCAGATCAAAGAAAAAGCTGTCGGCACTTATTACGAATTTCCGATCTACACGAAAAGCAACGATATTGTCTGGGTCGGCCAAAAGGTGCAGATGAGTTTCCGGCGCGATAAAATGCTCCGGGCGATTTGTATCGCCAGGGACGTTACCCAGCGAAAAGTCACCGAGCGGGAATTGATCAGCGCCAAAGAGGAAGCAATCGACGCTTCGAGAGCCAAAGCACAGTTTTTGTCGGCCATGAGCCACGAAATCCGCACACCGATGAACGCCGTGATCGGCATGACGCACTTGCTCCTCGAAGACGATCCCCGCCCCGACCAGTTGGAAAACTTACATACGCTGAAGTTTTCTGCCGAAAACCTCGTAACCATCATCAATGACATTCTCGACTTCAGCAAGATCGAATCCGGCAAAATTGATTTTGAATCGGTTGATTTCAATTTGAAATATATCATTTCGAGCATTCGCCATGCGCTCTCCGGATTGGCTGATGACAAAGGGATCAGCCTCCAGATGAAATACGATCCGGCATTGCCTGATTTTGTGAAGGGCGATCCGGTACGGCTTTCCCAGGTTTTAAATAACCTTGCCGGCAACGCCATCAAATTTACAGGAAAAGGCCATGTGATCATCCAGGTTGAGCTTGTCAATTTACAGGAAGATGACATCGAAATCCATTTTTCTGTTTTGGACACCGGCATTGGAATCCCGGAAGATAAACTAGAAACCATTTTTGATAATTTCACACAGGCCAGCAGCAATACCACACGCAAATACGGAGGTACCGGGCTGGGATTGGCGATCAGCAAACAACTGGTAGAGCTTCAGGGAGGAAAGATCAACGTGGAAAGCATCGTAGGAAAAGGCTCGCAGTTCAGTTTCAACCTTACTTTTAAATTATCGGAAAAAAGTAAAAGCCCGAATTTGCCCGATAAACTCAAAAACGACGATAACAATGAGTCTGAAATGTTTTCGCTAAAAGGGGTAAAAATATTGCTGGCTGAAGACAACAAGATCAACCAGATCGTTGCAGTGAAGTTTTTAGCCAAATGGGGCATCGAAACGGACATTGCCGAAAATGGCGAAGAAGCCTTCCAGATGATCCGGGAAAAATCCTACCACTTAGTTTTGATGGATCTGCAAATGCCTGTACTCGATGGTTTTGAAGCAGCCAAAAAAATCAGAAGGCTGGGTGGGAAATACACTTCAATTCCCATCATCGCGTTGACCGCATCGGCAGTGCTCGAAATCCACGACGAAGCCATCAGCGCCGGAATGGATGATTTTGTTACCAAACCTTTTGATCCCAAAGTGCTCAATAGCAAGATACACGCCCATGCGCAAATTGGCGAAGCAGTATCCTGACACTTTTGCCGCAAATTCTCTGAGAAATCTACCATACGACAACATTCAATGAACAAGGCTTCAGTTTTACCTGGCTCCCGACTTTTTCAGCACCTCATCCACTAATCCATAAGCTTTCGCCTCATCAGCCATCATCCAGTTGTCGCGGTCGCAGTCTTTTAAAATGGTTTTGTAAGGCTGACCGGTATTTTCACTCAAAATACCGTACAACTCCTTTTGCAATTCTTTGAAGAGCTTGTAAGTGATCTCCATGTCAGAAAGCTGCCCCTGCATTCCTCCCGCCGGCTGATGGATCATTACGCGGCTATGTTTGAGGCAGGTTCGCTTTCCCTTAGTACCCGACGACAACAAAACCGCTGCCATCGAAGCGGCTACTCCTGTACAAATGGTAGCAATATCAGGGTTGATAAAATTCATGGTGTCATAAATGCCAAGCCCGGCAGTCACCGAACCTCCGGGGCTGTTGATGTAAATGCTGACGTCGCGTTTCGGATCGATGGAATCCATGAATAACAACTGCGCCTGAATGACATTGGCTACGTAGTCGTCGATCGGAACTCCCAGGAAAATGATCCTATCCATCATCAATCGTGAAAAAACATCCATCGAGGCTACGTTCAATTGCCGCTCTTCGATCACCGCTGGGGTGAAAGATTGCAGATTGGGATAGGCAGGAGTGGTTTTTTGGACAAAATGTTCAAGGCCGGCGCTGCCGATTGACAGGTGGCGGTTTGCGTATTTAAAAAACTCTTTTTGATAATTCATACGGGTAAATTTTTGGTAGTTATCAGATCGAATCCCGCTGGTTTAGCGGGAGTAGATCCCGACACAGTCGGGATAATAGACTTTAGATAATAGACATTAGACAATAGACATTAGATGTCAGAAGTTGTGACCCGACGCGTTAAGGTTACATTTGACTAATTATTTACTTTTTTATTGAAAAGTGATGGCGTGTGCCGAAAGTTGGAATTGTAAATTGGAAACCGTTTTAATTCTTACTGCGGTTGAAGAATTTACCGAAAGTTAAACCCAACCAGCTAAGGGGTTGCAGGGGTTCTATCTTTTGGCGAATGATCCAGCTTTCGATTTTTTCAAAGCTGACTTCAAGGGGGAGTTTCCTGATCTCCCGGAAAGTGGATTTGATATTCACAGGTCGCTTCATCAGTTGATCTTTAAAATAAAATGGAAGAATAGATGGCCAGGCGTTGTGAAAGCGTCAGTTTGCTGTCCTGTTCGCTCAGCATTTCTTTCAACTTTTTACGGCTTCGACTCAGCCGGGTTTTCACTGCTTCGGTACTGCTTTGCTGTATTTTGGCAATTTCCTTTACGCTGAACCCGCTGATCTCAAACAATACGATCGCTTCTCGTTGATTTGCCGGAAGCTGTTCGATGGCCTTGTAGAGATAATGAATATCCAGCGCCGTTTCAGGATCATCGACCCGGCTCTCCAGCTTTTCCATGATCTGCTCATCCCACGAAGCACTAAATTTCAACCTTCTTTTTTTGTTTTTGACAATATTGGAAGCAACCGAAAAGAGGTAAGACAACAAAAGCTCCTTGTTTTTAATCTTGTGGAAACTCTGGAGTGTTGCCAAAAGACTTTCCTGAACCAGGTCCTCGGCGTCCATGATTCCGAATGCCTGGCTGCTGCAAAACCTTGTGAAACCCTCGTGTAGCGGGCGGTACCATTCTAAAAATTCCTGATGTGGTTTATTATCCATAAGTTGAAATGTATGGTTCGTTGTCGTGTAAGTAACTTTAACCCGGGAAAGGTTACACGAATTGTAATTTTTTATTCAATATAAATGATAAACTATTCAGTTTTGCATCAAAACCCTGATAAAAGACACAAAGCATCCCACAAAGTTTTGCATAAAAGCCACAAAGTTTCACTTTGCGTTCTCTGTGCCTTCTCTGTGTTTTTTCCCGCCCACGCAGCGCGGGACAGGCAGCGCGGGATCCCGCTAAACCTGCCTGCTCTCGGCAGGTCGGCAAGCGGGATGGTTTAAAAATAAAAACCAAAGGATGCATTTTATACTTGTTCACGGATAAACCCGCCCGCCTGACGGGAGTATCGCGTTGAATTTCAGGCTGTAAATCGTTGATACCCAACGTAAATGTATTTTGACTTGTTTACTTTGTTTTCGATTTATTATTTATTTCATACTTGTTGCACTAGAAACGGGAAACCCCGATCCCGCTTCATTAGCGGGAGGGCAGGCGGGAAAATCAGTGTGAGTGTGGAGTGTGAGTGTGGAGTGTGAGTGTGGAGTGTGAGTGTGGGTGTGGGTGTGAGTGTGGGTGTGAGTGTGAGTGTGGGTGTGAGTGTGAGTGTGAGTGTGAGTGTGAGTGTGGAGGGAGGCCGGAAATCCTGACAAATCGGGACAAGTCGGGAAAACCAGAAACTTGAATTTCAAATCCGCAAATTAGCATAACTTGTGACGCTTGTCTGTTGAGACACACAGGCAGGCCGCAAGGCGTTATCAACAAATTAGCACATTAACAACCATGTGGACGATTCTCGCATACATTACTTTGGCGATTTACGCGATAGCGTTGACCTACATTACCGTTTACTGCCTGTTGCAATTTCATTTGTTGTATTATTACAAACAATTTTACAGAAAACATAAATCGCTGCCACAGGGGAATATCAATCTGGGAAATGACTTGCCGTTTGTGACCATACAACTGCCGGTTTTTAATGAAATGTATGTGGTAGAACGGCTCATCGATCATGTCGCAACGATGGACTACCCCAAAGAAAAATTTGAGATCCACGTCCTGGATGATTCCACCGACGAAACCCTTGAAATTTCGCGCCGGAAAGTGGCGGAGTACAAAGCTAAGGGGTTCAATATCAAATTGTTCCACCGCCAAGACCGACAGGGCTACAAAGCCGGGGCTTTAAAGGAAGCGATGCCGTATGCCAATGGAGAATTCATCGCTATTTTCGATGCTGATTTCCTGCCGCGCCAAGATTTTCTTTTTACAACCCTACCCTATTTCAATCAAAAAAATGTCGGCGTTGTTCAAACGCGCTGGGAACATATCAACCGGGATTTCAGCATACTCACCCGCCTTCAGGCTATGCAACTGAATGTTCATTTTACCATAGAGCAATTTGGGCGGCAAGCCGGCGATTGCCTGCTCCAGTTTAATGGTACTGCCGGGGTGTGGCGAAAGCAAACCATCGAGGATGCCGGTGGCTGGCAAGCGGATACCCTGACGGAAGACCTCGACCTGAGTTATCGCGCCCAACTGAAAGGCTGGAAAATTGTCTATCTCGAAAAGTTTGGATCGCCGGCGGAGCTGCCTTCTGAAATGAATGGCCTGAAATCGCAGCAATTCCGGTGGATGAAAGGGGGTGCTGAGAATGCCCGCAAGTTATTGCCTAAAGTTTGGAAATCAAATCTTTCATTGCGGCAGAAACTACACGCCACGGGGCATCTTTTAGCGAGCGGCGTGTTTTTGTTCATTTTTCTGGCAGGGGTTTTCAGCGTTCCCATGATGTTTTTTCTGCCTGTCATTTCAGTGGATTTGGGTCTTTTTAAATATTTTCTCCTGGCTACAGCTTGCATCATTTCGGCGTTTTACGTAGCCAACGTGCAGGCTGAATTGAGGCAGGAACCTTACTTCAAAAAGTTGCTCAAGTTCATCGTATTATTTCCATTGTTTTTAGCCTTGTCGATGGGTCTTTCGCTGCACAATTCGCTAGCGGTGATCCAGGGTTACATCGGCAGGCAATCGGCTTTTGTCAGAACCCCGAAGTTCAATGTCACGAGCATCCGCGATACTTTCAGAAAGCAAAATTATCTTGCAGCAAAGTTGCCGATGACTACGATTTTCGAAGGCTTGCTGAGCATTTATTTCCTGCTGGCGATCATCTTCGGGAGCTATCTTCCGGGCAATCCGTTTTTCATTTTTCACCTGCTGCTGATGGTCGGATTTGGGACGATCTGTTTTTACTCCGTCCGGCATTTGAAGGGAGATATCAGACGATAGACTTTAGACACCAGATTTTAGACTTCAGACTATGTTTGATATTTTATTTTCAACCAGTTACTAAACGGACAGGGTTCGATATTTTGAAAATTTAAAAAACGACATCCTTTGAGATTTAGCCAGGGTTCGGTTTTCAGAACAGCAATGTACTTCGTTGCAGCTTTGGTCATTTTCATTGTAGTTTCAATGCTGGGCTTCACCGTTGGACAGGCCGATTTTCAACAGATCTTTTTGTTTTATACGTTCAGTTTCGTTGCCTACTTTTTGGTTTTCCATTTTGCGGAAAGCAGTAGCACGATCTGGTTTTTCACGGGGCTGGGCATTTTACTGCGGATTGTTCTCATCTTTTCATTCCCTAATCTTTCTGATGATGTCTATCGCTTCATCTGGGACGGGACGCTGGCGATCAATAGCATCAACCCATTCCACCACCTTCCGGCAAACCTGATGGAAAGCCAAACGCAGATTCCGGGCATCACCCCGGAGCTTTTCGAAAAGCTGAATTCTCCCGGATATTTTACGGTCTATCCACCGGTTTGCCAGGCCATTTTCGCCACCGGTTGCTGGCTCTTTCCGGAAAGCTGGGCGGGGAACGCGATGGTGATGAAAAGCTTCATGGCAGCCTTCGAAGCCGGCTCGATCTTTCTGATCGTCAAACTTTTGCGACATTTCAAACTGCCTTTGAAAAACGTTTTGCTCTACGCCCTCAACCCCTTGGTAATGATCGAGATCACCGGCAACCTGCATTTTGAAGGCGCCATGATCTTCTTTCTGCTGTTGTCCGTTTGGTTGTTGGTGAAAGATCGTTTCCAACTCAGCGCGGTTGCTTTTGCGCTTTCCGTTGCTTCCAAGTTGCTGCCGCTGATGTTCCTTCCTTTGCTGATACGCAGATTAGGCTGGGCGCGAAGTTTTCAATATTTCGGGATCGTTGGGATATGCCTGATCTTGCTTTTTCTTCCGTTGACCGACGCCGTTTTTTTTCAACATCTAGGCAACAGCCTCAATCTCTATTTCCAAAAGTTTGAATTCAACGCGAGCATCTATTACCTCCTCCGGTGGATTTTCAAATCCATCAGCGGTTACAATCAGATTGCCCTGATCGGCCCTGCTTTGGGGCTGACAGCTTTGGTGACCATTCTGTTTTTCATTTATAAAGAAAAGCGTCCGACCTTTGAAAATCTGTTCACATCCATGCTTTTTACGATCAGTGTTTACCTTTTTTTAGCCACTACGGTGCATCCCTGGTATGTGATGCTGCCGGTGGTCGTCAGTGTTTTTACACCATTCAGATTTCCGGTGTTGTGGTCGTATTTGGTCGTTTTGACTTACATCAATTACAGCTATGTGGAATACTACGAAAACCTCTGGCTGGTGGGATTGGAATATGCCGCTGTGTTTGTTTTTTTGTGGTGGGAATGGGGGATAACCCACCCAACCTGTTTGAAGCAGCAACTCTAAAGATCAAAAACATAAACCCTATTCAAGGGAACAAAAAAATGCTCTCTTTCAATTAGCGATGAAATTTTATACAAACACTTATGCCAATCAACTCGCGGTATGAGTTGGTTCAGGATCCTTGACCGTTAACAACAATACCGGAATAGCAATCCCTGCTAACAATACCATGTATACCCCTAGTTGAAAAGTACCTGTTGTCGAAATAAACCCGCCAAAAACATCCATCTTATTTACCCCGCTGAAAAAAAGGAACAATACCAAGAAAATACAAATTGATGAAGGGATAATGATACGAAACCGGCCTTTAATACGACTGGATCGATTACCAGCAAGAGAAAAGATTAAGACGAGAATAAATAACGGCAACGTATATTTTCCATAAAGTGACAACCCATTGATAGAACCTAAAAACGGGAAAGTGATCCACGGCAAAACAGAACCGAAAATACCAGCGAAACAGGCAAGTGCAATGTATCGCCGCTGCTTGTGCTTTTCTCGAAAATTAAACTCCTTTATCTTTTGTATAATCGGATTTTGAGCGCCATGCGCCTGCGCCGGATCAGTTTGGTTTTGATCTAAGGGATTGTTTGCTGCTTGTTGATTTTCATCTAAGTGATCTTTTTCCATCATGGTTTGATTTAGATACGATCCCAACTTTTATTCGTAGTGTTTGAAATTGGAAGCGTAAGGGTGAAGAAATATGGATTGATTCTTCATCTTAGTACCATGAAGATAGGATTGGTGCCCAAAGCGTATTATTTTTATAAAGAAAAATTATTTGCCCGCAATTGGGTACGAAACAAAAATTATAGGTACTAAACCATGAAAGCACCAATTTGGTCTGATGATAAAATAGTTGAAGCGCTGAAAGGCTCAATTACCGACCGTAACCAAACGTTGAAATATGTGTTTATTAAGTTGAACTGGAAAGAAATGGTTATAAACTACATACTCAAGAATGGCGGGAACGAAACTGATGCGATCGAAATAGCCAACGATACATTGATCTATTTTGACAGGAATATTCGCAACAACCGTTTTAAAGGAAACAGCTCGTTAAAAACTTATTTCATGGCTATTGCAAAACGACAATGGTGGAAACAACAGCAACGAAAAAAACATTTCGACGAGTTTGATCCTCAAAAACATGATCGAACAGTGGAAAATGCCGAGGACTATATCCTGAAAAAGGAAAGGATTCAATACCTGAAATTATTAGCTGCCAAGTTCGGTGAAAAGTGTAAAAAGGTGTTCCAACTAATCCAGCTTGGTTACAAAGGAATTGAATTAGCTAAAGAATTAGGCCTTGAAAATGCGGACATGGCAAAAAAAACGACGTACCGTTGCCGCGAAAAACTCCGTAAATATTTAAAAGATAATCCAGCTTGAACCAGCTTGGCAAATTAATCTATATGGAATTAGACGATTACATGATCGATAAAATAGATAAATTTATACGCGGCCAATTGTCCGAAAAAGATGCAATTGCATTTGAGACAGAAATCGCTGCCAGCAAATCGCTTGAGGAGGCCGTACAATTGGCGAGGCTCGAAATGGACGCTATGGAATATTTCATCGAGGAAGACATCCGCGAACAAATAAC
>CAZKDA010000076.1:0-19553 GCA_964551455.1 uncultured Saprospiraceae bacterium | reverse complement strand
AAGCCACGAGGTGCAGGTCATTACCCAAAACGTGGACGACCTCCACGAACGCGCGGGCAGCAAAAATATCGTGCATCTTCACGGCGAATTGCTAAAAGTGCGAAGTACTGTTTATGAAGACCTCGTCTATGATTGGCCAGGCGATCTAAATATCGGTGATCTTTGTGAAAAGGGCGCTCAACTCCGTCCGCACATCGTGTGGTTTGGTGAAATGGTGCCCATGCTTCCCGTCGCTGCGGAGCTTACATCCCGCGCCGATATTGTAATCATTGTGGGTACTTCCATGCAGGTTTATCCGGCAGCCGGGCTTGTGGGGTTTGCTCAGCCTCGCGCCAAAGTTTTTTATGTTGACCCCAATCCGGGGAGCAGCTTCGAGCTTTCGGGGATCAGTCACCTCAGCGTTTTTGCTGAAAAAGCGACTTCGGGTATGAAGCAGGTGATCCGGGAGATCGAAGGTTTGGGGTGAAAAGCTATGAGTTATAGACTAAAGGTTATGGAGTGATATTATAGCCAAGAACATGAGTAAATGGAAACTTGAGCCGGATTACTGTGAAATTGAGTACTTTTGCCAAAAAAAATATCATGCGATTTACACTTCCTTTGGTTTTTATTTTGTTGATACTTTGCAGCCAGAATGTTGCACATGCACAGCAAAAGATCGGATATACCAATCTCGACCTGATCCTGGCTTATCTCCCTGAAACGCAGCAGGTACAATATGAAATTGAAAATTTTCAAAAGCAGGTAACCAAGAAGCTGGAAGCGAAGAAAAAATATTTTGACGTAAAAGTTGAGGAATATACTGAAATGGCGCAGCAACCAGGCGTTACTCCTGCTGCTTTGGCGCCATTGGAAAAAGAATTGGAAAAACTTCAGGAAGAGTTGCGAAAGTCGGTTGAAAAATCTGACAGAGACCTCGCCAGGAAACAAAGCGAACTGATGGAGCCTGTCATCGAAAAGCTGGAAAAAGAGTTGAAAGGACTGGCCGAAGAGCATGGTTATACCTTCATTTTGAATTCTGCGACTAATGGTTCCAGTATTGTGCTGCATGCCGCCGATTCTTATGATGTTTCAGAACTATTGTTTGAAAGGCTGGGCGTTGAAATTCCAAAGGACTGAATGTTAATGTGTTGATGTGTTGATGTGTTGATGTGTTAATTTGCTAATTTGCTAATTTGCTAATGTGCTAATGTGCTAATGTGCTAATGTGTTAATTTGTTAATTTGCTAATCAACCCCGACAGGTCGGGACAGGCCTAATCAACCCCGACTTGTCGGGACAGGCCTAATCAACCCCGATCCCGCTTCATTTACGGGAGGACAGGCTCAATCAGCCAAATCAACACATTTTAAAATTGAATATTTCTACTATTATCAAAAAATAAAAACATGACTTTTAAAAAGATATTCCCTGTACTCATGCTGACCCTCTGCGTAACTGCCGGTGTTTTCAGCCAAGATTTGAAAATCGGTTATGCGAACATCGAGATCGTGCTGGCGTTGATGCCCGAAACAAAGGCGATGAACCAGGAGGTGCAAACCTTCCAGCAGAAGCTCGCGGAAAAGTTGCAAACCAAACAACAATACGCCCAGGCAAAATATGCCGACTACCAGGAAATGAAACAAAAGGGATCGCCGGACGATGCGGCTGCTCTTGAAACACTTGAAAAAGATCTCATCACTCTGGACGGTGAGCTGTCAAAAGAAGCCACCGATGCCGATAAAAAACTCATGGAAAAAAGACAGGCATTGCTCCAACCTATCCTCGAAAAGGTAGAAGCTGCGCTAAAGTCACTGGCGGAAGCCGAAGGTTACGATTACATTCTCAACTCCGTAGATGGCAACGGCGTTTCCATCGTGCTTTACGGCCCGGAAGAACACGATCTCACCAGAAAACTGATGCAAAATCTGGGTATTGAAATCCCTGAGAATAACTAAAAGAGAGGTTAGACTTCAGACTTTAGACTTTGTATTAACGGCCTTGAAACTTCGCTGGGTCATGTCTGAAATTTTTGTGTTTTCATAGGAAAAAGGTATTCATTGGTAGAGGAGTTTCATGGATGAAAAAACATGGATAGGCTCTTGTACGTCATTAGGATAAATTGTGAAGATAAAAATATTTCATAGTCCTAAAATTGAATATCAATGAAAACATTAAAATTTGGTTTAATCGGAATTTTGTTAGTCTCCACGTCTTTCCTGAGCACACAATTACACGCAAATAACATTATCGAACCTACGGCAGTCGAACTGCGGGCTGCATTGTCAAAAATGGTTCAAAACCCGAAACTGAAAGAAAATGGGATCGCCGAAGGCAACGTCAGCGTTAGCTTCACCCTCAGCCCCAAAGGTGAGATACAAATCGTGAACATAGATGCCGACAGCGAATACCTCAGCGAGTTTGTCCGCAAAAAACTGGACAGCCAAAAAGTCGATCTCCCAAACTCCAGGCTGGACAAGGTTTATTACCTCACGCTTTTCTTTGAGTTGCTTTAAGGTTTAAAATACATTGAATTTTCGAAGGGTGATCCGGTTCACAGGAATGTGGCCGGATTGTTTTTTTTGTATCCCAGGCAGTATCATTTTGCAATCCAACAAAACATCATGAGTGTTGTGTGTTGCAATGATTTAAGATTATTTAAAATTCAATTATTGTCTATATCACAAAAAGTTTTTATATTTAGCGCGTGGTCTGACAATCATTACAAAACATTTTGGTACCTTATTTATCAAGTGTTGAGTTTTTCTACATCCCTTTTTTCGATTGAAAATTTTGCAGTTGCAAATCCGGCGCTGCCAGTGTGAAAGTTACATCATTCCTGGCCGGTTTTGTAATGTGATCCTTGCACAATTTCTCCAATAATTTTTTAAAAAAAAACTACACTGTTTGGATGAACTGTTCTCATCCATCAATCACGAATCCATATAATTCCATCACTTAATTTTTTAAATGAAAACAATTATGAGCCTTAAAATCCACTTTCCCAAAAATGGCATGTCGCTTCAGCGATTCAATTTTTTTACAATGTTCAGGATGTTGCAACCTTTATCGGGTTTGCAATTTAAAATGATCCTGACGATAGGCTTGTTGTTTATCTGGAACATTTTGCCGGCACAGACCGGAAATAATTCCTTTCAAACCATACCCGTTGATTTTGAAGATTTCAGCGCCAGGCTGCTGAATGCGCCTCACGAAAATGTTATTCCCGATCAGAGTTATACCCTTGAAATTCCAATGCCGGAAGGGCCGCTCGAAGTTGCGGTCTGGGAATCTCCGATCCTGTCCATTGATTTTGCAACGGCTTATCCGGATATTAAAACCTATCTGTTCCGCGGGATAGAAGATCCGATGCTTTCCGGCAGGATAACACTCACTGGCGAGTGGTTGAATATTTTTATCATATCCCGAAAGGGTTCAATGGTCATCAAACCACAAAACCTCAGTGAACCGGAGATTTATATCCTGGTTCCGGAAAGCGAAGAAGAAGTAATCGAACCGGCGCCAGGTGTGTGTGAATTTGGAAGCGAAATGACCAAAAGCGACCAGGAATTCATTGAAGGACAGGCATTACAATTTACAAGCGGAAACTTGTTGAGCTACACCAACGGCGATACCCGACGTACCTACAACCTCGCGGTAGTCTTAACCGGTGAATTTCACGATGCCAACGGCGGAACCATTCCAAGCGCCACTGCCGTCGCCACTACCGTGATCAACAATGTCCAGGCTATTTACGACAGGGAGCTGGCCATCCGTTTTAACCTGCTCACTCCATTTGTTTATACAGATAGCCTGACCGACCCCTTTACGCCCGACAACAACATGGGAGCACCTACCAGGACGGTCCAGGCAGCCGATGCCATAGCCGCTAACTTTGCAGCCGGCAACTACGACGTCGGGCATGTGCTTCACAACACTTCACTGACTGCAAATTTCTCAAGCGGTGGCGTAGCGGGCATTGGCGTAGTGTGCAACAATGGCGGCTGTACCAACTGTACCGGCGGTTTGCAAAAAGGCAGAGGCTGGTCTGGCGGAGGCAACAACACCACTGCGGGCTTTGCGCGGCTCACCGCCCATGAATTTGGCCATGAATTTGGCGCTAATCATACGTTCAATGGTTCCGGCGGTTCCTGTACCACTGGGGCGAATGGGAATATTTCCGCAACAACCTCCTACGAGATCGGCAGCGGAACGACGATCATGTCGTACCGGGGTATTTGCAGCGCGGGTCAAAATGTTCCGGCTTCCGGTGTCGCCGATGATTATTTCCATACGCACAGCCTGACAGAGATTGTCAATTTTATAAACGGAGGCGGCAATTGCGCGACTACGACCAACACCAACAACACCCCTCCAGTGGTGGACGCCGACCCGACGAACACTACGTTTAACATCCCCATCGGGACGCCATTTACCTTGACCGGAACGGGAAACGACGCTGACGGCGATCCCATTTTTTATTGTTGGGAACAATATGACGAAGATGGCGCCGGAACCCCAACCTGGGGCTTCATCGGGAATGTTGCAGGTAATAGTAATATTGCTCCTCTGTTCAGGAGCTATCCGCCAAGCAGTTCGCCTGCACGTACTTTCCCGGAGCTTGATTTTATCCTCAACAATGACAATATGGACAATTTCGAAGCATTATCGCTGGTGGACAGAAATATCGTTTTCCGCTTGACCGGAAGGGACTTCAACCCGGCTGGCGGCGGAATCCATTGTTCTGCCACTACGGTCATTGTCAACGACAACGGCGGTGTTTTTGAAGTGACCTCCCAAAACTTTGCAACCACCTGGAATCCTTCCATTGACAACACGGAAACCGTAACCTGGAGTGTAGCCGGTACCACAAATGCTCCGATCAATTGCGACAATGTCAATATTTTACTATCACTCGATGGCGGCCAGACCTTTTCCATTGTTTTGGAAAACAGCACGCCAAACGATGGTTCGGAGGTTGTGACCATTCCGATAGTCAACTCCTGCGAAGCCAGGATCCGGGTGGAATGTTCGGATAATATCTTTTTTGATATAAACAATGCGGATTTTGCCATTGACACTGAGGCTCCTACTATCGTAACACAAGCCAGCGACCGCGTGGTGGAGTGCGATGGCATGGGTAATCTCGTCGGCCCGATGGGGCTGAATGCCTGGCTGGCTGCAAATGGCGGCGCTTCAGCTGTTGATAACTGCGATACGAATGTAAGCTGGTCGAACATGTTGTTGAGTACTGTCGTCACTTGCGGCGGGGCAGAGGTGCATACATATCGTTTCACAGCAGAAGACAATGGCGGGAATACGGCATCTACCGACGCCAGTTTTGAGATCATTGACACGACGCCTCCGGACATTTTTTGCCCCGCTGATATTACGATCTCATGCGACGAATCCGATGATCCTTCGGTTACCGGCATGGCGACCGCTGCCGATATTTGCAGCCCACCGCTAACCCTGGATTATGATGACCAGGTGATTTCAGGAAATTGTAGTTGGGAATGTACCATCGAAAGAACCTGGATGGCGGAAGACGATTGTGGAAATATGAATACCTGTACGCAGGAAATTTTCAGCACTCCCCTCATGCTGATCCAGGATGCACTCTCGATGGGACCAATTACTTTGGGATTGCCGGGTGTTTCCCTGACACTCACTTTCGACGATGCGGAATGTATCGTGGAGTGGCTGGCGGCAGGCTTTGGAAATGCTGCGCCATATCACATCCCCTGGGGCAATCATACCAATAATCCGCTGACCTGCATTCCCGGAAATATCGTCATCAACCCTGATGGCACCATGGCTAATCCATTGTTGGCAGCACAAATTTTTATGGCCATCAATCTCAGGCTCAACCCTATGCTTGGCGATATGTTGCTGAGCGATACCGGAGTTCCGGTACACATGGTTCTGATCATCAGCATGCCACACAATCCGACTGTTTCAGACCTCTTCCGTTTGACAAATATTGCCTTAGGAAGTATTTATGCCCCGCATTTCGACTTTTTGGCACAGGCAACACAGGGGATCAACGATGCCTTTAGTTTTTGCGACGGTGACATCGGTCCGGTCATCGAGCCTTTCATTGATAATAATGGTGCAAATATTTATGAAGCCGGCGGTTCCCAGATCAATCAATCAGGTTTTTCAGCCGACTTTTCGATTTTCCCTAATCCGGCAAAACACGAAGTGTATTTTGATCTGAATGCCTTTTTTGGTCAATCCCTGACCATTGAGATTTACAATTTGCAGGGTCAGTTGCTGGTTCGCCAGAAGGTTGATGAGCTTTACGGCGAGCCGGTCATTTTCAGGCTGGATAATTTCAATGACGGGGTTTATCTCGGAGTGGTACATGCGGAAGGCGAAGCTGTAAAAACGAAGAAGTTCATGGTGAAAAAGTAGTTAAAATTTGATTCATTTTCATAGTTTGTATAACCGTCTGTGGTGATGAAACCGCAGGCGGTTTTTTTTGTCGCAAATGAGGTGGTAAATTGACGCAGAAGGACGCAGAAAATTATGATCTATTATGTGAAAAGGTGTAATTCTTTTATAAAAAAAGAAACAACGCTTCATCATAAAAATCTGCGTCGTTCGCCGTCTAACAAAAAACAATAGTGATTCCATATAATGAAACCACTATTGTTATGAACATACCAGGCGAAGCGCCTGAAAATACTAAAATCACCTATTTGACTCTCACTATATTTTTGGTTGTGGAACTCCCGTTTTTATCCTGGATGACGATGTGAAATCGCTCTCCCTGATAATTTTCAAGTGAAACGGGAAGTCGGTGCGCTCCTTTCTCGTGGAAGGATTTTTTCAGGGTTTCGAGGAGGTTTCCTTTGTTGTCTCTCAATTCAATGAGCACTTCTCCTGCTTCAACAACTTCGTATTCAATGGTGGCTGCGTCGGTAGCCGGATTTGGAAAAACATTGACCTTTGTAACCAGGTTTTGCGCTATTGCAGGCTTTGGCTTTTCATTGGGATCGAGGAGCAGAAAACGGCTCATTTTCATCATTTTCATTTTGTCGCCGTGGAAGCCGCGTTTTTTATCCAATTCTTTACCTTCCATTTCCAGAGTGCTATTGGCGATTTCCCGGATGTCTTTTTTCCATTTTTCCTGCTGCGGAGCTATTTCATCAAAAAGGAGTTGAATATCCGATTCGTACTTTTCCACTAATCCTTTCAGCTTTTCGCGGTTTTCTTCATTGAAAGAACCGGCTTTACGACCTTTGTGCTTTTTATGGCCATCGTATTTTCCCTGCGATTTGCTTTTTTTCATTTCTTCAAAACGCGCTTTTTTATCGGTGTTGTCTGCTCTCTTTTTGTCGTGGTCTGCCCTGAGTTGAGCGATGGTTTTTTTGTCTGCTTTGGAAATTTTTGATTCCAGCTTCGTCCGTTGTTTCAGCATCACCGGTTTGATGTGCTCATCTTTGTAAGCCCGGATTTGTGTTCTGAATTCTTTTCCTTTGCCATCGCCGCGATGTTTAAAATGGGCGCCTTTGCCGTGCTTGCCGTATTTACCTTTGCGGTCTTTTTTCATTTCCTGGTACTTTGCCAGTTGGTCTTTGTCGAGCACATTTTCGATCTCCTTGTTGAATGACTGCCGGAGGTTGCGCATTGCTGTGTGCTTTTCTTCGGGAGAATTATATTCCGCACTTCTCATGGATTTCATTTTTTCGTGCTTTGACTGGAATATTTTTTCAATTTTAGAAGCCTGTTGGTCAGACAAATTCAGTTCGGATTTCAGGCGGTCGGTTTTTGTTGCGGATGGTTGCTGAGCAAAAACATTGTTTAAAAACATGCTCATCATAAAAATCATTAAACTTCCAAAAATTAATTGCTTCATTTTATACTATTTTTTTTGTGAAAAATTTCATTGATTGAATCGACAACAAAGATGTTTGTAAATTCATCAAGTGGAAAAAATATTCAATGTATCTCAACATTATTTCAATGAAAGCGCATTGCAGATCATGTCAAATTTGTAAAAAGCTGAGTTTCTTTGGGATGGGGTAGGGTAGTGAATAATGATTTATTTGAAATAGAAAATCAAATTCAGGAACGCAATTAGTTATGGATTAAGCGGCATTGAAAAATAAAATACGGTGAAAGATGTTTAGAGATAGCAAACTGAACCGTTCAACATGCCGGAGTGTTTGTAATCTGTTTAAATTAAAAAAAATTGGAAGAGTTGCTTAAATTATTAGGATTAGTAGCATTCAGTAGTGTAAAGTTTTTTTGGTCGATACCGGCTGTGGTCGTTGCCGGATATTCTTTTTGGGAAACCATCCTGATCACATGCTTTGGCGGGTTGACGGGTTTTGTGCTTTTTTTCTACATTGGTGAGTTGAAACCCGTTCGCGACTTTTTTGATCTGATCGCCGGGTGGTTCGTCAGGATATTTGGCATCAGAAAAACGAAAAAGGTCAAAAGGAAATTCACCCGAAGGAATCGGTTTATCATTGCTGTAAAAGGCAAATACGGGCTGATCGGGTTGTCGATACTTACGCCGAGCTTGTTTTCAATCCCGCTGGGAAGTCTCCTTGCAGCCAGATATTTTGATAAAGACCGCAGAACGGTTCCATTCATGGTCATCTCTATTATCCTCTGGTCTTTTTTGCTCACCTCGATTTCGCTTTTCTTTTGAGTTGGGTTTCAGGTGTTCGGTATCAGGTATCAGGTATCAGGTATCCGGTATCCGGTATCAGGTATTCGGTGCTCGGTATTCGGTGTTCAGTGTTCGGTATCCGGTATCCGGTATCCGGTGTTCCCGACAAGTCGGGATTTCCGGTATCCGGTGTCCGGTATCCGGTGTCCGGTATTCGGTGCTCGGTATTCGGTGTTCAGTGTTGGGTATCAGGTATCCGGTATCCAGTGTCCGGTATCCAGTGTCCGGTATCCGGTATCTGGTATCTGGTGTCTCGACTTCGTCGGGATTTCCGGCTTCCCGCCTCCCGCCTCCGGTTTTTCATTCCGTTTCGCGGAGCTTTGATCGGATAAAGCCCTGAAAGACGCTCAGGCCATTTTCGAAGTGTTCGTTGTTGTTGATAATAATGTCGGCGAGTTCGCTGTACGGTTTGATGTATTTTTCAAAAGTTGGCAACACGTGGTGTTCGTATCGATACAACACATCTTCGATGGGGTAGCTTCGCTCCACTTGATCGCGTTTGATCCTGCGGATCACTTTGAGGTTTTCTTTGGCGTGTAGAAAAACGCTGAGGTCAAGCAGCTTCCGGATTTTAGTGAAGTGAAAAACAAAAATGCCTTCTACGATCACTATCGGCGCGGGTTTGAAAGTCAGGGTTTTGGGTGTTGCTTTTTTATTGTTGAAGGTATATTCTTCCCGGATAACGGAAATGCCATCGACCAGTTTTTGCACATCTTCCTGAAAAGCTTTTTTATCGATCGATTTGGGCAGGTCGAAATTGATGATGCCTTGTTCGTCAATTCGCTGCATATCCCGTGGCCGGTAGTAATCATCCTGCGACAGGATACACAATTCATCTACGGAAAATGCTTCGCGGAGCCGCCTGATAAAGGTCGTTTTTCCGGAGCCGCTTCCGCCGGTAATACCTATGAGAAAAGGTTTTTGTTTCATTGTTTGAAAATATGGCTGGTAAAATTAAATAATCTGGCTGAAAATGCTCAACTGGGAAGGGATTTTGAACCACGAACTTTCTTCCGGTTCCACCGGTGCCTGCTTTGGTTTTGCTTTTAAATTTCCTACATTTGATCGGATCAAAACAAAACAAAAAACTATGGAAAAATTTACAGGGATCATCGGGGTCGTCGTTTTGCTGGGCGCGGCTTATCTTCTGAGCAACAACCGTAGCAAAATTGATTTTAAACTGGTCTTTTGGGGACTTGCATTGCAACTTGGTTTTGCACTTTTCATCCTGAAAACTCCGATCGGGTTGCCTTTCTTTGAATTTTTCGACACGGCTATCAAAAAGTTATTATCCTTTTCCGATAAAGGCGGGGATTTCCTTTTTGCCTCTTTTATTACTAACCAGGTGGAAACACCGCTCATCAATTTTGCCGTAAGGGTTTTACCCACGATTATTTTTTTCTCTGCTTTGATCGCTGTGTTGTACCACCTGGGCGTCATGCAGTTTGTGGTAAAAGGGATTGCAAAACTGGTGCAAAAAACCATGGGAACCAGCGGCTCGGAAACCCTGAGCGTTGTAGCCAGTATTTTTGTCGGCCAGACAGAAGCCCCGCTGCTCGTCCGACCTTTCGTAAAAGGTATGACAAAATCGGAGATCATGACCATCATGGTGGGAGGTTTTGCTACGGTGGCCGGCGGCGTTATGGCCATTTATGTTGCCATGTTGAAGGACATTCCCGGCATTGCCGGACACCTCATGGCGGCCTCGATCATGAGCGCGCCTGCTGCTATCGTCATCGCTAAAATCATGTATCCGGAAACCGAAGAATCAGAAACCAAAGGTACTTTGAAAGTCAATGTGGAGAAAACCGCCGATAATGTCATGGAAGCGCTGGGCGATGGCGCCATCGATGGCCTGAAGCTGGCGGCTAATATCGCTGCTATGCTTATTGCGTTTGTAGCCATGATTGCTATGATTGATTGGCTGCTGGAATTTGCAAATACTTCACTGGCAGAGATATTCGGATTTATTTTCCGACCGCTGGCCTGGTGTATGGGCGCTCCCTGGAACGAAGCCGACACACTCGGTACGCTACTCGGCGAAAAGATCGTGCTGACAGAACTCATCGCCTACAAAGACCTGAGCGATATACGCGCGGCGGGAGAATTGTCAGATCGAACTGCCATTATTGCCAGCTATGCGCTTTGCGGATTCGCCAATTTTGCATCCATCGGCATTCAGATGGGAGGCATCGGCGGCATAGCCCCCACCAGGAAAAAGGATATTTCCAAAATCGCATTGAAAGCCATGATCGGCGGGGCTATCGCCTCGTGGATCACAGCTAGTATTGCAGGGATATTGATCTGAACTTATTCTACAACCAGTTTTTCAAAATACTTCCGGTCGCCCGAATGTGCCTCCAGAATGTATAGTCCATTAGAAAGCCGGGAAATGTCGTTGACTTGATTTTGAGACTGCGTTTGCATAACTGCCTGTCCAAGTTGGTTATAAATGACCACATGGCCGATATTTTCGCCGCTTCGGTTTGTTATTGTAACGGACTTTCCGGCAGGATTTGGGAAAACAATGATCCCTTCTTCCATTTGGGTTTCATCTGTTGAGGACAAACACTCCGTAATCACAATAGGTGGTGTAAAACAGCTCAAAGCATTATTGGAAATAACCGCTTCTTCACCATTGATCAGGTATTCACAGATATTTGGGATATTACAAACAGATAGTTCAGAGTTGTTTTTTATTGTCAAATGTGAGATCGTGGCAGGATCAATGTTTTCAATTCCCATCAGCGTAACTAATGAGGAATTGTCTGAAATGATAAGGCTGTCGCCAATCGTAACCAAAGATTCAAAGCCTGCCAGTGAACCGAGAGAAGAATTTTCTTTAATGCGTAAATAACTTCCCACAGAAGTCAAATTTTCAAAGCCTGAAAGGTTATTTAAAGCATCATTCGATTCGATGACCACATATCCGTCAATAGCAGATAATGCTGATAGGCCACTCATTGAAGCCAAAGAATTGTTTTCTTGAATTATCAAATTGCCCGAAATGGTGGTTAAATTATCCAATCCTTCAAGGCTAAGCAATGATTCATTGTATAGAATTTCCGTATTACCCGCAACAGAGAGTACGGATTGTAGTCCAGCTAAATTTTCCAAGTCCGCGTTGTTTTGGATTTACCAAATCGAGGGCGTTATTTGTTTTTCTTGTTCCCTTTTTCCGACTTCTTCGGGATCCAAGATGTTTCTTTTGTGGTTAACATTCCAGATTCATTGAATTGTTTGTCCTGCTTTTCTCATCTTATACCATTGTACGATCTTCAAAAATCTGTGATCATCCGCCCTATCAGCGCCTTCTGCGTTCACTCTTCACCCCAAAAACCCCATCCTTTCCCCCTTCTTCTCCTCAAAAAACTGCCCCTGATGATAAGCCAGATGGCCGCTGACGATGGTGGCTTCCACCTGCCCTTTGAAGGTATGCCCTTCGAACGGCGACCAGCGGCATTTGTAGTGGATATTGCTTTTGTCAACCTTCCATTCTTTTTCCAAATCCAGGATCGAGAGATCCGCCCAATGGCCTTCATCAAGGTAGCCGCGCTTTTCGATATTAAAACAATCGCTCGGGGCGTGGCACATCTTTTCGGCAATGCGTTCCAGGGAGATTTTACCCGCATGGTAAAATTCCAGCATGATATTCAGGGAGTGTTGGATCAGGGGGACGCCGGAAGGCGTGTTGAGGTAATTGCCTTGTTTTTCATCCCAGGTGTGGGGCGCATGGTCGGTGGCGATGATGTCGAGGCGGTTGTCCAGGAGCGCGGGGAACAAAGCCTGCTGATGTTCCGGGCTTTTTACGGCAGGATTGCATTTGATCTGTGAGCCTAGTTTTTCATAATCATCGCTGTCGAAATACAGGTGATGAACGCAAACCTCCGAAGTGATCCTTTTTTCCTTCAGGGGGATATCGTTTCGGAAAAGCGACAGTTCATCGGCGGTGGAGATGTGCAGGATATGCAGGCGGGTATTATGTTTTTTGGCTAATGCCACAGCCATTGAGGAAGACAGATAGCAACCTTCGGCAGAACGGATCTCCGGGTGGTATTTGACAGGAATGTTTTCACCGAATCGTTTCAAAAAAGTTTCGGTATTCCGGCGGATCGTAGTTTCATCTTCGCAATGTGTGGCGATCAGCATATTCACTTTTGAAAATAAAGCTTCCAGAGTTACGGGATCATCCACGAGCATATTCCCTGTACTCGAACCCATAAAAGCTTTGATGCCGCAAACCTTTCGCGGGTCGGTTTTCAAAACCTCCTCCAGGTTGTCATTGGAAGCGCCCATGAAAAAGGAATAATTCGCCAGTGATTTTTCTGCGGCAATGTCGTATTTATGCTGCAAAAGCTGCTGCGTAAGCGCCGGAGGTTTGGTGTTGGGCATTTCCATGAAAGAAGTCACCCCGCCGGCAACGGCTGCTTTAGGTTCGGTGTAAAGGTCTGCTTTGTGTGTTAGCCCCGGCTCCCGGAAATGCACCTGGTCGTCGATGATCCCGGGCAGCACAAATTTACCTTCAGCAACCAGTTCGATGTTTGCAGCGGTTCCGATAGTCGGATCGATCCTTTCAATAAAGCCTTTTTTTATCAGAATATCTCCGTTGATGATCTCGCCTCTGTTTACAATTTGGGCGTTCTTGATGATGATGCTTTGCATAGTAATTCGTTTGGCTGCGAATTTAGCAAAACCCGATCAGAGTTTGTTCACGATTCAAAGTAATCTGGCGGTTACAAACCTCAAACACCAATTTCCATCATCTTGAAAAGCTGCTTATAAGCTTCGAGGTAGTGCTGCCGGTGGAGCAGGCCGTTGGTACCGCCGTTGATTCGTTTGGTGACCATGTGGATGTCATCAGTGTCGGCGTATTTGTTGAGGCTGCGTTTTTTCCAGAACCAGCAGGCAGAGGTAAGCGCCCATTCGGGTTCCTTGATCAGATCGGGATTATTGACGCAATCCACACCAAACTCTTTGCTGAAATGCTGATAGTTTTCTTTTCCGGTGAGTTGGATCAATCCGCGTCCGCGGTACTTCCAGCCATCGCCGCTGGCTTCATCGCCATTGCCCATTCGGTTGGCATACACGCGGTTGGCAATCTTTTCTGGCTGGCGTTCATAAGCCTGAGCCAATTCCAAAGTATCGAAATACTTTCTAAAAGTGACCCTCAACGCCTTGGCGGAGTAGTTTAGATTTTCTTCGATGTAATGCAGCCCGCCGCTTTCGTGGGAGATCTGCGCCAGGAAATGCGCCATCCTAAGCGAAGTGTCGATGCCAAATTTTGGTAAGACCGTGTTGATATGCGGCATATAAACCTGGGCTTTCCCCCAGTTCATATCAGGAATGATCGTTTTCATTTGTTCTGTCGATACCATAGTTCCAAAGTTTGTTTTGAATAATTGTTTCCAAAAAGTTTTTTAAATATAGAGAAAATCTCTGATTTGAGAAAAGTTCCGGGCAGATTGATAAAACCGGAAACAGAAAACGGGAGGAGGGAGAGTGAGTGTGAGTGTGGAGTGTGAAGGGAAACCCCGATCCCGCTTCATTAGCGGGAGGGCAGGCGGGAAACGGCAGGCGGGAAAACCGGATACCGCATACCTGATACCTGATACCTGATACCGAACACCGAACACCGGATACCTGCCACCGGATACCAAAACACCAAGACACCAAATAGTCCCGAAATTATTACTTTTACACGAAACAATTACAAACATGCCTGTCTTACTAAAATCCACTTACAAGGGACCACCTTTCTATCAGTACAATGGTCACATGCAAACCATTATGCCGGCGCTCTTTCGCAAGATCAATGGAATAAAATACGAACGCGAACGCTTTACACTTTCCGACGGCGATTTTGTGGACCTCGACTGGATCGATAAGGGTAGCAAAAACCTGGTTTTGTTATCTCACGGTCTCGAAGGCAATTCCGGCAGGCACTACATGAAAGGTATGGCAAAATTGTTTTCCAGACACAAATGGGATGTGGTGGCCTGGAATTGCAGAAGTTGTAGTGGTGAGATGAACCTCCGGCCAAGGCTTTACAACCACGGCGAGATCGGCGACATTGCCGAAGTGATCGGGCATATTCTCAAAACCAAAAACTATGAAAAAATAGCGCTCATTGGTTTCAGCATGGGCGGAAATATCATCCTGAAATACCTCGGCGTTCATGGAAAAAATATCCCGGAGCAAATTTACAAAGCCATCGCCTTTTCCAGCCCGACTGACCTGAAAGGCAGCGCCGATCTGCTCAATTTTCCTAAGGTAGGTTTTTATAAAAAACGCTTTTTGAAAATGCTGAAAACCAAAATGGAAATCAAAGCGCAGCAATTCCCGGATCTGATTGACATGAAAAACTTTGAAGAAATTAACCGCTGGCAGGATTTCGATGACTTTTTCACGGCTCCGCTCAATGGATATCGCAACGCCGAAGATTTTTACTACCAGGGTTCTGCTCAAAATTTTATGGGAGGCATCGTTATTCCGACGCTTCTCGTGAATGCCAAAAATGACCCCATTCTCAGCGCGAATTGCTATCCTTTTGAGTTTTGTGAAAAACATCCGAACATTTTTCTCGAAGCGCCTGACCTGGGCGGCCATGTCGGTTTCGATCTGTGGCGAAAACCACACGCCTGGTCGGAATACCGCGCTCTGGCTTTTCTAAACGGCCAGGTTTAATTGTTCACAAAAAAATTACAGGGTTTAAACTTTTTGAACTAATTTTCGACAATGAAAATCCTACACACCGCAGACTGGCACCTGGGTCAGAAATTCCTCTTTTACGACCGGGAACCGGAGCACCAACAAGCGCTTGACTGGCTGCTCGGTATCATTGAAACTCAAAAGATCGACCTGCTTGTCGTTGCCGGAGATATTTTTGACATCGGCAATCCGCCCAATTATGCCCGTAAATTGTACTACCGGTTTTTGACAAAGCTGCAAAGCACGGGCTGTCGATTTGCGGTCATCACAGGTGGCAACCACGACTCTCCGGCCATGCTCGAAGCGCCGAAAGAATTGCTCGAAATGCTGGACATCCTCGTAATCGGAGCCGCAACCAACGACCCGCAGGATGAGATCATTGAATTAAAAGACCGAAAGGGGAATGTCGAAGCCATCGTTGCCGCAGTGCCTTTTCTGAGAGATCGCGATTTGAGGAACAGCCTTGCCGGCGAATCTTCGGCAGATCGAATAAACCGCATCAAAGAAGGCATTTACAAACATTACAAGCAAGTGGCTGAACTCCTTGAAAACTACAAAAAGCTGAACGTTCCCATTATCGCCACCGGACACCTTTATGCAAAGGGAGCAATGAGTTCCGACAAACAGGACAACATTTACATCGGCAACATGGAAAATATCGAAGCGGAACAATTCCCCGAAATATTTGATTACGTAGCGCTGGGGCATCTGCACCGCGCACAAGCTGTGGGCGGCATGGAGCATATCAGATATTCAGGCTCGGTCATCCCCTTGAGTTTCAGTGAGATCCAAGATAAAAAATCCGTGACATTGATCCATTTTGAAGGAAAGAAGATTGAAAATATCGAATTGCTTCCTGTTCCGGTTTTTCGTCAGCTTGTCACGATCAAGGGTGATTTCGAAGGTGTTCAGCGAAAGCTGGAAAAGCTTGCCGCAAAAGTCGCTTCGAATGAACATCCTGCCTGGGTGGAAGTTATCATCGAATCGGAAAAGCTGATCCCAAATCTTGATAAATTGCTCAACGAATATGTCAAAGACATGAATCTGGAGCTTTTAAAAATCCGCACCAACCGCCAGCTTTTCAGCCTCGACAACCAAACCGATCTGATTGATCTCGATGAGATGAAACCACTTGATGTGTTCCGAAAAAAATGCGAAAGCTACGGCAGTCTCCCGGATGAAATGGACGAACTGATCGCCACTTTCAATGAATTGCAAAACTGGATGGAGGAGGAAAAGGAGTAGTGAGAGTGATGTGAACAGTAAACGGTAAACAGTAAACAGTAAACAGTGAACAGTGAACAGTGAACAGTGAACAGTGAACAGTAAACAGTAAACAGTAAACAGTAAACAGTAAACAGTAAACAGTGAACAGTAAACAGTAAACAGTAAACAGTAAACAGTGAACAGTGAACAATGAACAATGAACAGTGAACAGTAAACGATGGAATGTTGAATTTAAACTTAGCGCCTTTGCGTCTTTGCGTGAAAAACCCCAAACCACAAATCACGAACTTATAAAAAATGAAAATCCTTAAAGTCGGCATAAAAAACCTGCATTCCCTTCGGTTGGAAACGATGATCGACCTTGTAGAAGAGCCGATTGCCGGATCGGGACTTTTTGCCATCACGGGGGATACGGGCGCCGGGAAAACCACCATTCTGGACGCCATTACGCTGGCGCTTTACGGCACAGTCCATCGCAACAAGGATGTCAAAGAGGTGATGTCATTCGGCGCTTCCGAATGCTATGCGGAGGTTGTTTTTGAAGCCGCGAACCAGATCTATTTTGCAAAATGGAGCCTTCACCGTGCAGGAAAAAAAGCCGATGGCAATTTCCAGGCTCCAAAGCGCGAGCTGGCCAGGTGGGACGAAAAAGAAGGCGCTTTTAAAATCATTGCGGAAAAGATCAAAGATGTCGATGAGCAGGTGGAACAGATCACCGGCCTTGATTACGAGCGGTTTACGCGTTCCGTGATGCTCATGCAGGGGGATTTTGCAGCTTTTCTGAAAGCCGATGAAAAAAAGCAAAGCGAACTGCTGGAGAGAATCACAGGCACGGAAGTTTATTCGCAGATCTCGATGGCTGCTTTTCAAAGGCATAAGCTGGAAGGTGAAAAACTGAAAGACCTGCAACGGGATATGGAAAACCTGAAAGTGCTGGATGCCGATGAACTGGCTGATCTGAACAAACGCCTGGATGTTTTACAAAATGATGGGCTTGCGTTTAAGAAAGTGATGGAAGAAAAACAAAGCCAACTCAACTGGTTGCAAAAGATCGAGTCTCTCGAACAACAATTGGCAAAATTGCAGGATGAAACCCAAGCAATCGCCGAAGAAAAAAAAGCGGTTGAAAATGACCTGGAAAAATTGACCCGCCACCAAAAGACCATCCCTTTTCACACCAAACTCGGCAAACTCGACGATCTGCTGGCTTCACAATCCGAAATTACCTCGGAACTGGATCAACTGAAGGCACGCCTCGTGGAACTCGAAACGGATGAACATTTCAAAAAACAAACCTTCGAATCCGTCAGCCGGGAGTTGAAAACTGTTAAAACGGGTTTGGATGAAAAAGCTGAACTTTTCGATAAAGTAACTGCCCTCGACATCGGGATCGCAGAGAAAACAGCGCCGTTGAAAAAAGATGAACTGGAATGGCAAAAGCAATCGGAAAACCTCGCCGGCCTCCAAACCCAACTGACTTCCACACAACAAAATCTGGAAAAGCTCGAAAAGGAATTCCAGGATACCGGCCAATGGTTGAAAAATCACAAAATCTATAAAAACCTTGCAGACGAGTTACAAAGCATCAGGCACCATTACGACGGATTGCGGGATATTTATAAAAACGAAAAAGAGCTTAACCGGGAAATTGCGACCTCAGAAAAATCATTGGAGAAAGCACAATCGCAATACGAAACCACCCACAAAAAACTGACGAGCATCGAAACGGAGATCAATAAATTGTCGGATGAATTTGCGAAACTGGCCCCCGAAGAATTTGTGCAAAGCAGAAACGAACTGTTGAACAAACTGACCGAAGAGATCGAAAACCTGGGAACGCACAACAGAAACCTCCAGCAACTGAAAATGCTGAACGAAGAATACCAGGCTTTGCTGAAAGAGCTTTCCCTTTACGAAGACCAACTCGAAAACCTCAGGCAGGAAGAGCTTTGGATCAGCAAAGAGGTCATGTCGTCGCTGGAAGCGCTCGATCACCTCACGACCCAACTCGATTTCAAACAACAGGTTTATGAACAGCAGCTTATGATCGCCAATTATGAAAAAGATCGCACAAACCTGAAAGACGGCGAGCCTTGTCCGCTTTGCTTTTCGCAAACGCATCCGTTCAGGGAAAAGCAGTTCAAACCCTTCACCGATCAGGCAAAAAAAGAACTGGATCAGGTGAAATTGCAAATCGACATGCTGACCAAACCTCACCGGAATCTCCTCAACCGGCAAAAGGATATCGAAGCACAGATCGAAGCGCTCGAGGGCGATGAAGTGAAACAACTGAGCGGTCAGGTGCAAAACCAGTTCAACAAACTCCTGGAATACGAACAAAGAATTTCCAGCATCGCGCCCGAATTGTCAAAAACGGATTTTGCGATTACGCGGCACAGCATTCTCAACCTGAAGATTTCGGATTTTGAAAAAAAACTGAATGATTTTCGCAACAAAAGAGAACGACTCATTGCCCTCAATGCAAAGGTGGAAAAGCTGGAAAAAGAAGCCACGGATTTTCGGAACCAGCTTAAAGACCAGCAACTGGAGATCACAAGGATCGACGAAAACCTCCGGCTCAACCGCCAAAAAGCTGCAAAACAGAAGGAAAGTTTTGGGAAGACTGTCGAGGCGCTCAATAAAATTCTGAAACGGTACGACCATTCTTTCGATATCGAAACGGGCAAAGCCACGCTCGATCTTTTGGAAAAACACAAACGCGATTACGAACATTTTCATAAACTGGAAAGCGATCTCAAAAACGACCTGGAACTGTGCAGGCAGGAATTGCGGCAATTCACCGCGCAACTCGAAAAAGACACAGCGGGATTAGCCGAGCTACGAAAGGTTTTGGATGCCAGTCGCAAATCGCTGGAAGCTTTGCAACAACAGCGCGCGGAACTGTTCGGCGACCTCGATCCCGCCGTTGAAAAAAAGCGGATGCAAACGCAGG
>CAZKDA010000075.1:15208-19587 GCA_964551455.1 uncultured Saprospiraceae bacterium | reverse complement strand
AATAACACCACTTCTCCTTCTTCGGCAAAGGAAGCAGCCAGTTCTACCGCTTCTTTTGCGCTTTTTGTTTCTAGGATGGTTTTTACTACCTTTGAAAAAGCCCGGATGATCTTTTCGTTGTCTAATCCCAGGCAGATGATCGCATTCACTTTTTCATCAGCGAGGGGGATCAGTGGCGAATAATCATTTCCCTTGTCTTTTCCTCCTGCGATCCAGATCACCCCTTTTTCCATAGCGTCGAGCGCGTAAAAGACAGCGTCCACATTAGTGGCTTTGCTGTCGTTGATGTACTCCACGCCGTCGATGGTCGCAACGTTTTCCAGCCGGTGGGGGTCGTTTACGAAAGTATCCAAACCCTGCTGGATTTTGTCCGGTGCGACGCCCAGATGCAGCGCAGCACGAATAGCGCAAGCTGCGTTGAAATGGTTGTGCCTTCCTTTCAAATTGCTTTTTGACAGATCAAATTTGTGTTTTCCGTTCACCCTCAGCATTCCTTTTTCGAATAGGTTTCCGCGGATTTCCGCGGATTTCATTTTGAGGGATTTGTCTTTCAAAAAAGCTTTTATGTTTTCATCATTTCCGTTGAAGATGAAAAGGTCGTTTTCTTGTTGATTCTGAATGATGCGGAATTTCGAAGCCACATAATTTTCCATTTTGTGATCATAACGATCGAGATGATCGGGGCTGATGTTCAACAAAATGGCGACATCCGGCCTGAAATACCGGATCCCGTCCAACTGAAAGCTGGATAGCTCCAGGACGATATAATCGTAGTCGTTTTCGGCGATCAGCCTGGCAAAACTCACACCGACATTTCCTGCAATTCCGACATTCAAACCGACGGTTTTGATGAGGTGATATGTAAGGTTGGTGGTGGTAGTTTTCCCATTGCTACCCGTGATGGCCACGATAGTAGCTTCCGCATACTTTGCTGCAAATTCAATTTCGGAGATCACGGGTATCCCTTTTTGAACCGATTCTTTAATCAGGTCAATATCGTCGGGGATACCGGGGCTTTTGATGATTTCCGAAGTTTCAAAGATCTTGTGTTTTGTATGTTTGTTTTCCTCAAAAGGAATCCCGTGTGTTTCAAGCTCCTTTTTATAATTTTCCTTAATGGTTGCGTTGTCGGACACCCACACTCCGAATCCCAGCTTTTTTGCCAGGATCGCTGCTCCCACACCACTTTCGCCCGCTCCGAGAATTGCAACGTTCATCTATCTGATTTTCAAAGTAATGACCGTAAAAACCGCCAGCAGGATCCCGATGATCCAAAACCGCGTGACGATCTTCGATTCGTGGATTCCCTTTTTTTGAAAATGATGGTGTAATGGCGACATCAAAAAGACTCTTCTGCCTTCGCCATATTTTCTTTTGGTGTATTTGAAATAAGATACCTGGATCATCACGGAGAGGTTTTCAATCAGAAAAATTCCGCAAAGGATCGGTATCAATAATTCTTTTCTTATCAAAATAGCCATCGAGGCAATGATGCCTCCGAGCATCAGGCTGCCGGTGTCGCCCATGAATATCTGGGCGGGATAGCTGTTGTACCACAAAAATCCGATACAGGCCCCGATAAAACAGGCGGAAAATATCACCAGCTCGCTGGCTTCGGGCAGGAATAAAATGTTCAGGTAATCGGCGGCAATGGCATTACTGGAAACATAAGCCAGCACGCCCAGCGTGGCTCCGATGATGGCGCTGACCCCGGTTGCCAGCCCATCGATCCCGTCCGTCAGGTTGGCTGCATTCGATACGGCTGTGACCACGAGGATAACCAAAGGAATGAAAATGATCCAGGCCAGATTTTCGGCATTGTCGCCGGCAAATGGAACCAGGCGGGCATAGTCGAGTTGGTTGTTTTTGAAAAAAGGCACGTTGGTCATGGTTGTTCTGACGTAAGCCACTTCGGTCATTTCTCCGCGCACATAAACAGAGTCGTAACGAACCTTTGTCAGGTCATAACTTTCCGCTTTTTCGGGACTGATCCTCACTTCGATATTTTTGTTGAAAAGCATGGTCAGCGCTACGATCAGCCCAAGGCCGACCTGGCCGAGGATCTTGAATTTTCCGCTAAGGCCGTCTTTGTCTTTTTTGAAAACTTTGATGTAGTCGTCAATAAAGCCTATGATCGCCATCCAACTGGCAGCCATGAGCATCACGAGCATGTAAATATTGTCGAGGTCAGCCCAAAGCAAACAAGGGATGATGATCGCCATCAGGATAATGATCCCTCCCATAGTCGGCGTTCCTTCTTTTTCTTTCTGCCCATCCAGACCGAGGTCGCGGACAGATTCGCCGATCTGTAGCTTTCTAAGGTAATTGATGATGCGACTTCCGAATATCGTTGAGATCAATAGAGAAAAGATAATAGCCGCTCCCGCCCGGAAGCTGATAAACTTGTATAAGCCTATCCCTGGCCAGTTAGTCGTTTTCTCCAGATATTCTAATAAGTCATAGAGCATAAGATGCCGTGCTGTTTTTCGCGTTTTCAAATAAGAGCATTTCCCTTCTGGCTCTTAACGGTTTTGGATATAGTCCTGTGTAGATGTCAGTCAGATACTAGACTTCAGATTTCAGACTGTTCCTTTCTATTGTCTATTGTCTGACATCTAACATCTTCTTACTTCATTCCGAAACTTAACAGCTGCAGCGGTAGCTTAATGCCTTTGGGAAAAGTGTTTCATCTTCAAAGCAACTACTCGCTGCAAACTGTTAACTGAATCTGAGAATGATAATATTTCAATATTCCTTTTGCAGGAAGATCGGATTGTTGTTCCGGATTTTGTTACTATCGATCTAACCGGCAAGGGCTTCTTTCAAGATTATTTTGTCATCAAATGGGTGTTTCACGCCTTTTATTTCCTGGTATTTTTCATGTCCTTTCCCTGCCACGACGATGATGTCGCCTCTCTGAGCCATTTTTACGGCAGTCCTGATCGCCTGCAAACGGTTTTGGATCGAAAGGGTTTTGTGGCTCGCATAAGCTGGTACTCCATTCTCCATTTCCGCGATGATGGCTTCAGGATCTTCTGAGCGGGGATTATCCGCGGTGAAAATCACCAGATCGCTATAATCGCAGGCGGTTTTTGCCATCAAAGGCCGTTTGGATCTGTCGCGGTCGCCACCGCAACCAATGACCGTGATGATGCGTTCGTTGCCCTTCCTCAGTTTGGTTACCGTATTCAACAGTTTTTCAACGGCATCGGGCGTATGGGCGTAATCAACGATCGCGGCAACGGCTTTTTTTTCATCGCGAAAATAATCGAACCGCCCTTCGGCAGCCTTCAATTCGCTAAGGCTGGTCAGCGTTTCCAGCTTATCACAGCCCAACAACACAGCCGTGGCGTATATCGCCAGGAGGTTGCAGGCATTGAACTCGCCGATCAACCGCGTGAAAAAATCCTTCCCATCGATTTCAAGGTGTAAACCGGACAGGCTGTTTTCGATGATCTTTGCTTTAAAATCGGTTAAAGCTCTAAGGCTGTATCGGTAAACCTTAGCTTTGGTGTTTTGCACCATGACCAGCCCGTTCCGGTCGTCGATGTTTGTAAGCGCGAATGCCTCTTTTGGCAATTCATCAAAAAACATTTTTTTCGCTTCGAGGTATTCCCTGAACGTTTTGTGATAGTCAAGGTGATCGTGTGTCAGGTTTGTAAAAACACCTCCTGCGAAAACCAGTCCTGCGATCCGCCGCTGATGGATGGCATGCGAACTCACTTCCATAAAAGCGTATTCGCAACCAGCCTGCACCATTTCCGACAGCAGGGCGTTGAGCGCCACAGCGTCGGGAGTGGTGTATTGCGCGGGCAGGATTTTCGAGCCGATCTTGTTTTCAATGGTTGACAACAGACCGGCCTTGTAACCCATTTTTAAAAAAAGCTGATGCAATAGCGTTGCTGTAGTAGTCTTTCCGTTTGTTCCCGTAATGCCTACGAGTTTGATACTGTTTGTCGGATAGTCATGGAAAGCTGTTGCGATCAGCCCCAGCGCTTCGGCGCTGTCAGCTACTTTGATGAAAGTAACCCCGCGCTTCGGCTTTTCGGGCAGTTGTTCGCACAGAATTGCTCTTGCACCGGCTTCAACTGCTTTATCGATAAAAAGGTGGCCATCGGTTTGCGATCCTTTGATCGCCACGAAGAGGCTGTCTTCATTGACTTTCCGGGAATCGAAGGTGATGTTTCCGATGTTGATCTTCACATCACCAATGATTTCGCGGATCGATAAACCAGTTAGTATGTTTTCCAGTAGTTTCAAGTGTTTCAAAGTGTTATAATAGTGCTAAAGTGTAAAAAGTGTTTCATAAAATGAGGGATAACAACCCTGAATACCGGAAAACGAATAATTATCTTCAGACTTTTAGACTTTTAGACTTT
>CAZKDA010000075.1:0-15108 GCA_964551455.1 uncultured Saprospiraceae bacterium | reverse complement strand
TCATCCATCATCCATCATCTATCGTCTATCCGTCTATCGTCTGACATCTAGCATCTAGCATCTAGCATCTTTCAAACATAGATTTTTCAGTTCAATGTCAATCGGATCGTTTGACCGCGGACTTTCGTTCCGGCCAGGATTGATTGATTTCTTACTTTGCCGGAGCCGCTCACTACCACTTTCAGACCGCGATTTTCAAGGATATACAAAGCATCTTTCAAGCCCATGCCCGTCACCGAAGGAACCACATCGTCGGGAATGACCCTGTTTTGCAACTTCAATGTATCATTTACATTTTGCAGGAGCGCCCATTGGGTTTCTGCGTGTGGTTCGTAGCTGAGATCGAGTTGGGTCAATACTTTTTCAAAATCAGATTTTAAGCCTGCATCGAAATCCGGCAGTTTGTTATTGGCTAAAATCGGTTTAGGTTCTTTATTCAAAGCGTCATGCAGATCGATTTTGGCGGCGAAGCATTTGTCGGCAATTTCACGAAAAACCGGGCCGGCCACATCGCTGCCATAGAAACCATGTTCTCTTGGATTTGTGATCATTACGATACAGGAGTACTTTGGATTTTCGGCAGGAAAATATCCTGCGAAGGAAGCCTGGTAACGGAGGTTAGCCTGCTTGAGGTTGAAGCTCCTGTAATTGATCTGGGCGGTTCCGGTTTTACCGGCAAACTGATAGTTGGGAGTTTTTAACTTGAGCGCTGTTCCTCTTTCGACGACTCCGAGCAACAGCTCTCTTGCTTGCCTTATTGTGGATTGAGAAGCGATCTTCCTTTTCACCACCGTCGGTTTAAAATGCTCAACTACTTCGTCAAAATGGCGGATTTCAGATACCAGGTATGGCTTCATCATCGTACCGTTGTTGGCTATTGTGTTGTAAAAATTCAACACCTGGAGCGGGGTGATCATCACTTCATAACCTATAGACATCCAAGGAAGTGTGATGCCGCTCCAATCGTCTTCTTTGCTGTGCGCCTCTTTGATGTATGGCGAAGCTTCACCATTGATCTCGATGCCGGTGGGCAAATGCAAACGGAATTCTTTCAGACGTTTGATGAACTGTGCCTCCCTTTGTTTGTCGCCATAATGTTTTTGAACTAATTTGGCCATGCCGACATTGGATGAGATTTCGAAAGCCGTGCGGATGGTGATGGTATCCAAGTTGAAGCTGGCTGTAGTGGCGTCGATCATTTCTTTATCATAAAAAATGGTCTTTCCATATCCAATGCTTATACTGTCTTCGAGGTTGATATACCCATCATCGAGAAGCGCCATGATAGAGGCCAGCTTGAAAGTCGAGCCGGGTTCGGTAGCGGAGCCGACGGCATAATTGTAAATTTCAAACCAGCCTTGATCGGTTTTTCCAATATTTGAAATGGCTTTGATGGCCCCGGTGTTGACTTCCATCAGGATGGCCGTCCCATGATCGGCATTGTGGTATTTCAAAGCCCTGAGCAATGCCTCATGGGTGATGTCCTGCAAATTGATATCGATGGTGGTCACAATATCATCTCCCCGCAGGGGTTCGATCTCAGTGAGATCGTTGACGGGTATCCAGGTATCGTTGGGCGCCCTGAACATCAGCCGTTTTCCGGCTTCGCCTGCCAGGGTTTCGTTGAAAAACCCTTCCAGGCCGACGGGGTTGTAGCCTTCCCTGACGTAGCCGACTGTGCGGTAGGCCAGTTGTTTGAAGGGGTGAACCCGTTTCGGTATCGGGCTGACGATAAGCCCGCCTTTAAACTGGCCTTTGTTGAACAAAGGAAATTTGGTTATCATTTCCTTTTCCAGGTAATTGGCTTCCTTTTTTATCAGGATATTCCTGGCGCCGGCTTCCTTTTGAGCTACGAGATAGTCTTTCATGCCGCCGACGGTATAAGAATCGTCAACAAAATTGGCCAGGCAGTAGGCCAGTGAATCGACATTGAGATCAAAATCCTCAGGTTTCATTCCTGTAGAGTTCGGATCGAATCGTATTTCAAAGAACGGGAGCGAAGTGGCTAAAAAGCTGCCATCTTCCGATAAAATATTTCCTCTTTCGGCTTCAACGGGTTTGTATTCCACGTAAAGGTCTTTTCCTCTTTCTCGCCATTTATCACCTTCGATCACACTTATTTTTACGGTTTGCACCAAAAGAAATAGTCCGAACATTACTATAAAAAACAATACAACATACACCCGGATCAGTACCTCATTCTTGATATTCATAAGTGTAATTACTTATCGACGACAATTTTATATGACTGCCGGTTGATCGTTTTCAAACCCAGCGGCGCAACGGAATTCATCACCTCTGATCGCTTGCTTTGAAACATCAACTCGGATTTCAATGACATGTACTGCCAGCGCTTTTGTTTCAATTCGGATTGCAATTTTTGGATCTCGCGCACTTTTTTCTCCGAATAATGGGCGTTGGCGATGTATATCATAGCCATAAAGCTCAGAAATAGGACAAAGGGCAGGTTTTTAAAAACCAACTCTGCGCTGATATTTCCTAACTCCGTATATTCTTTAAAGCTTTTTGATTTTGCCATGCTGTTTTGTAAAAGTTGATCTATAATTTCTCTGCTACGCGCATCTTTGCGCTTCTGGCTCTTGGGTTTTGTTTTTGCTCTGCTTCAGAAGCTGTTATTGCTTTTTTGGTAATGATTTTAAAAGGTCTTTCTATATTTCCGTAAAAGTCCTTGACCAATTCTCCTTCAAAGTTTCCGGTTTTGAAAAAGTTTTTCACCAACCGGTCTTCCAGGGAATGATAAGCGATGATCACCATTTTTCCGTCGGGTTTCAACACTTCTCTCGCCTCTTCCAGGAAGGACTTCAATGCACCGATCTCATCATTTACCTCAATCCTCAGCGACTGAAAAACCTGGGCGAGGTAGCGATTTCGGTTTCCTCTTATCAATGGGTTCAGTACCTGCAAAAAATCGTTTATGGTTTTAAACGGCCTTTGCGATCTTCCTGCAACGATAGCTTCTGCCAGCGATTTTGAATTCCTTACTTCTCCGTACAAGCTGAGGATGTTTTGGAGAGCAGCGGCATCGTATTTATTCAGGATTTCGGCTGCTGTGAGTGAACTTTGCCGGTTCATTCTCATATCCAGGTCTGCCTCGAAGCGATAAGAAAATCCTCTTTCGGCTTTGTCCAATTGATAGGAAGAAACGCCGAGGTCGGCAAGGATTCCATCGACGCTTGTTACCCCGTGCAGTCGCAGAAACCTTTTGAGGTACCTGAAGTTGTGGGGGATAAATGTAAAGCGTTCATCCTCAACAACATTCTGCAAAGCATCCTCATCCTGATCAAAACCAAAGAGATGCCCTTTGGCACCTAATTTTTGCAATATCGAAGCGGAATGACCGCCACCGCCATACGTTGCATCCACATAAATTCCGTCTTTTTGAATATTTAAAGCGCTAATGCTTTCTTTTAATAAAACAGGTTCGTGATAGCTCATTTTCCTGGTTTTTGGGAAATTACTCTTCTGGTGCAGGTGCATCCAGGTCAATATCTCCCATTACTTCTTCAGCCAGGTCGGAGAAACTTTCCGGTTCGGCTTCCATCAGGTTGTCGTATTTTTCTTTCGCCCACACTTCAATCCGGTCGTCGATGGCAAAGAGGATTACATCTTTGTCGATACCTGCGTACTCGAGCAGTCGTTTCGGCAACAGGATCCTTTCAAAATTGTCGGGCGCCATTTCCGTTGCACCTTTGTAAAAATACCGGACAAATTCCCTGTTCTTTTTTACATACTGGTTGAGCTTTTTCACTTTTGCGCTCAATACATCCCAAACGTTTTTGGGATACATCATCAAACACTTTTCCACGCCTCTGTTGATTACAAATTTTGCGGAGTCCTCTGCTTCCAACTGCTTGAGTAAGGATGATGGCAATCGCATCCTCCCTTTCGCGTCAATTTTGCATTCAAATTCTCCCAGTAGTTGTTGCATTTTTCCCTTTTGTTATTGTAATCGCTTCAAAGGTAAATTATTTTACCACAAATTACCACCTTTACCCACCAAAAAGGCAAAAAAAAGTTTTCCACATTTTCCCACTTACCGGTCAAAGTAAAGAGAATACAATATTTCTGGTGCGAATAAAACTTGAATTTCGGATCATCTTTGATCGTTTGTCCATATAAAAAGATGGATTTTCAAAAATTTAACTGCGCTTGTAGCTGTGTGAAAAGCTCTTCCATTTCATTTGGATCACCCCTTTGATCGCCTCACTGACGATACTGGAATTCATCTTTGAGGTTCCTTCAGTTCTGTCGGCGAAGGTAATGGGAATTTCGGCGATTTTGAATCCCAGGGTATGCGCGGCAAATTTCATCTCGATCTGGAATGCATAACCCACGAAGCGGATCTGATCGAGGTCTATGGTTTCCAACACTTTTCTTTTATAGCAGATAAATCCGGCGGTGGGGTCTTTGACAGGCATCCAGGTGATGATCCGTACATACAATGAAGCGCCGAAGGAGATGAATATTCTGTCCCAGGGCCAGTTTTCGAGCTTCCCGCCCTTTACATAACGGGAACCAACGGCCATATCTGCACCATTTTTCAGGCAGGCATCCTGTAAGCGGATAAGGTCATTCGGGTTGTGGGAGAAGTCTGCGTCCATTTCAAAGATAAAATCATAGCCGTGTTCGAGCGCCCATTTGAATCCCATGATGTAGGCGGTGCCGAGGCCGAGCTTACCTTCTCGTTCGATGATAAAAAGAGAGTTGGGGTATAAGTTGCGCATATCTTTGACAATATCAGCGGTACCGTCCGGCGAATTGTCATCGACGATGAGAATATGGAATGGCCTTTCTAAAGAAAAAACTGCTTCAATGATTTTCGCAATATTTTCCTTTTCATTGTAGGTTGGGATAATTACTATGCTTTTGGCCAATGCAATGTAGTTGGAGATTTTACTAAAAGACGCAAGTTGCAAATGATGAATTATGAATGAAAAATGATGAATTTACCTCTCATAACGTGTGAAAATTCATTTATTATTCATTCCCGCTTTTTGCGGAACAAGCTATTTTTAACTTATCATTATCAAGTTCGCGATATATCGCAAGTTGAATTAAAAGGGCAAATATATAGATATTATTTTTTAAAAACAGTAGGACGTTTGAAATTGTCACGTCGTTTTAGGCTACATCCCAATTTTTGAACAAGAAAAATTTACCAGTTCACTTTTTCTGTTCAAGATAGTCTTCTGGTGGCCTTTTGTCAGAATTTATTTCTTACTTTTGGTTTCTAACCGCCAGATAGAGATCAAATAAATTCTAACGGATAAATGAATCACTCATGAGAGCATTTTCACACCTGCTTATGTTGCTGCTTTTGGCTACTACAGGCTACACCCAAAACGAATTTTGGAAAACTATTGAAAAACATGAATTACAGTCAAAACAACTCAAGAAAGAGCGAACCCTGCCCGTCAGGTTTAAATCTTTTGAACTGACGCAGCCTGCTGCATTAAAAGCGAAACTTGCCGAAGCGCCATTGCGATTTAGCGCCGAAGCCAATAGAAGTTCGGTCATTATTAATATCCCGATGCCGGATGGAAGCTTTCAGGAGTTCAATGTATTTGAGTCCCCGCTGATGCCTTTGGAATTGGCTGAGAAATTCCCACAAATAAAGACATACACCGCAACAGGTATTACCAACCCCAATGCTGTGGCTAAAATAGATTTTACGCACAAAGGATTTCATGCTATGATCCTGGCTGTCGGGCAAAATCCGGTCTTTGTCGATCCGTTTAATGTGGAGGATCAAACCTATATCTCTTATTTCAAAAAAGATTTCAAAAGCGATGGGGATCATTTTGAGTGTGGGGTTTCAGATTCCGGAGAAGAAAACATTTATGATCCAAACCAAATTGTCTCCCCCCGGCAAGCGGGTGATTGCCAGTTCCGTGAATACCGCCTTGCCTTAGCCTGTACCGGAGAATACGCCCAGTATCACGACGACGGAGATATTGTGAATGATGCAATGGCAGCCATGACCACAACGATGAACCGTGTGAACGGCGTTTTTGAAACAGATGCAGGCCTTACGATGGTATTTGTACCCAACAATGAAGATCTCATTTTTACCAATCCTTCTACCGATCCGTATTCTAATGGAAACGGTGGTGCGATGCTCAACCAAAATCAAACGACCTGTAATGCTGTAATCGGCAGCGCCAATTATGACATAGGCCATGTTTTCAGCACAGGAGGAGGAGGCGTTGCTTATTTAAGTTCAACTTGCAACAATTCGCACAAAGCAAAAGGGGTGACAGGCCAGAATACACCTGAGGGAGATCCTTTCGATATCGATTATGTTTCCCATGAAATGGGTCACCAATTCGGAGCAAACCATACCCAAAATAATTCCTGCAACCGAAACAATTCAACGGCATTTGAACCCGGGAGCGCTTCCACCATAATGGGATATGCCGGTATTTGTAATCCAAATGTGCAGAACAACAGCGATGCTTATTTTCATGCGATCAGTGTTTTGGAAATGGGCAATTTCACAACAGGTTCCGGCAATTCCTGCGCGAATATTATTAATACCAGCAATAATCAGCCTTCCGCAAATGCCGGTAGCAATTACACGATCCCCGTTTCCACTCCTTTTGTATTGACCGGAATCGGAACTGATCCCGACAATGATGATTTGACTTATTGCTGGGAACAATGGGACAACGAAATTGCCTCTATGCCTCCGAGTCCAACCAATACCGTTGGCCCGGCTTTTCGTTCCTTCTATCCTACCGAAAACCCGCAACGTTACTTTCCGCGATTATCCGTATTGGCCGGGCCTGGTACCGACACCTGGGAAGTGCTTCCCAGTGTTTCGAGGAACATGGATTTCAGGCTCACGGTAAGAGATAATAACAATGCTTACGGCTGCACGGACGAAGATAATATGACCGTGACGACAACGGCTTCTTCAGGGCCTTTCACTGTGATCTACCCAAATGCTCAAATGGATTGGGTAGTCAATACTTCTGAAACAATTCTTTGGGATGTAGCCAATACAACTGCTGCGCCGGTCAGTTGCAATAATGTTGACATTTTCTATTCAACAGATGGTGGTTTGAGTTTTCCATATACGCTTGTTACCGATGTTGCCAATGATGGCGCTCATACGATCACTGTTCCCGATATTTCGACTACACAATTCAGGATCATGGTCAAGTGTTCGGACAATATCTTTTTTGATATTTCCAATGAAAATGTAAACATTGGAGTACTGACCCTTTGTGAAACGTTCCACAGTACCGATGTTCCCGTGATAATTCTGCCTTTGGGCGTTCAAACAGTTACTTCTGACCTGACCATTGCGCTTGGTGAAAACATAACCGACATCAATGTTTTAAACCTCGAAGGCACGCATACGTGGATCGGCGACCTTAAAATTACCCTGATCTCGCCTGATGCAACGGAGGTAATTTTGGTTGACCAGGAATGCGGTAATAATGACAATTTCGACGTCAATTTTGATGATGATGGAGCAACGCTTGATTGTCCGTACAACGACGATCAAACTGCCGCGCCGGAAGGTAGTCTCAGTGATTTTAACGGATCAAATCCCGATGGCACCTGGGTACTCGAAATCATGGATATGGCCCACCTGAACGGCGGGCAATTGCTTAGTTGGAGCATTGAAGTTTGTTATGACGAACCGCTTGGACCCTTGCCTTTGGACCTCCTTCATTTTGAAGCCACTGCCCAAAAAGAAGAAATTCTTTTATCCTGGAGAACTGCGAATGAGGTCAATAACCGTGGTTTTGAAATTCACAAAAGTACCGATCCGCAAACAGGGTTTGATAACATTGGCTGGGTAAACGGATTAGGCAATGCAATAGAGGGAAATTATCATTTTGAGGATAAAAATGTCAAACCCGGAATAACGTACTACTACCGTTTAAAACAAATTGACTTTGATCAGAAATTCACTTTTTCGGGTATAAAACAGGCAAAAGTAGAAGCCGATGACCTTGAGGTTGGTTTGGCGCCAAATCCGGCAAGTGACCTCCTCGCTGTTTCATTGTTGAAAGACGGTCATCATTCAGGAAATATCCTGGTGGTTGACGTTCTGGGAAAAAAATTAAGTTCAATGTCATTTGAAATGAAGGATCGAACTAAGATCAACCTGGATTTGAATGATTTGACACCTGGAGTTTACTTTTTGGACATTACGCTGGATGACAATGAAAAGAGTGTCCGGAAGTTTATCAAAAAATAAAAAACCCTATCCGGAGTAGCATGAAAAAGAGGTTGTTACATAATCAACAAATCAGCAACTATTATGTATTATTTCACGCAAAGTCGCCAAGTTCGCAAAGCGCTGGATTTTAATACTTTGCGCCTTTGCGCCTTTGCGTGAGAAAAAAAGTTGCCGAAGTAATATCATTGTAACAACCTCTTTTTTATCTTTCAAATTTTTACTTAGAATTCAGGAAACCGTTCAGGTTCAGCCTCGTGCATGATTGCGTAGATCGTTTCGAATACATCCTCGGCATTTGGCTTGGAAAAATAATCGCCATCGGAACCATAAGGTGGACGGTGTTCTTTTGCTGTCAGCGTTTTTGGAGGAGAATCGAGGTAAAGATAACCGTTTTGCGTCTCCAGCACTTCCTTCATCATAAAGGCCGTTGCGCCGCCTGGTACATCTTCATCCATAAAAACGATGCGGTTGGTCTTTTTTAAAGATTCCACGATCTGATGTTCGAGGTCGAAAGGAAGCAGGGTTTGAACATCGATCAGTTCCACCGAAATATTATATTTTTCCAAAAGCTCGATACCTTCTTCAGCAACCCTTACACAACTTCCATAAGTGACGAGCGTAATATGTGTACCCTCTTTCAAAATCTCAGGAACGCCCAGCGGGACCGTATATTCACCGATGTTATCCGGCAAGGTCTCTTTGATCCGATAACCGTTCAAACATTCAATGACCAGCGCCGGGTCGTCAGACTGGAGCAGTGTGTTGTAAAAACCGGCGGCCTGGGTCATATTTCTCGGCACGCATATATACATGCCTCTGAGCGCATGGATCAGGACACCCATTGGGGAACCGGCATGCCAGATCCCTTCGAGCCGATGCCCTCTAGTTCGAATGATGACGGGCGCTTTCTGAATGCCATTGGAACGATAGCGCAAAGTAGCCAGGTCGTCGGTAAGCGGTTGTAACCCAAAGATCACGTAATCGAGGTATTGGATCTCAGCGATTGGCCGCAGGCCTCTCATGGCCATCCCGATGGCTTGTCCTACGATCGTCCATTCGCGGATGCCTGTATCAAAAACACGCTCTTCACCGTATTTTTCCTGTAAGCCGGCAAAACCCTGGTTGACCCCGCCGATGTGGCCAACATCTTCTCCGAAAGCAAAAAAGGCTGGATTCTTTTGCAGTTGTTTGTCAAAAAAAGCATTCAAAATCTGGAAGCCGCTACGCGTGGGAGATTTTTCAGAATAAACCGGCTGAACGACTGGCACCTTGAGCGCTGCATCATCCGATGAACTGTACAGATGGGTATGATACCATTTGTGTCCACGTACTCTCGACCTAGCCAGCCAGGCTTTCAGTTCTTCAACTGCCGCAACTTTTTCGTGGCCGATCTCGATCTGCATGATCCGCGCATTTTTTACAACTTCGGACAACATCGGGTCGATGAGTTTTTCCAGTTGTTCGCGAACTTTGACCACCATGGCCTTTTTTGTACAACCTTGCTCCAGATCACTGTAAATCGTCAGAAGTTTGGATTTATCGGCTTTGACTTGCGACATGTAGTCTTCCCAGGCTTGATTTTTAGCTTCACGGACGTATTCCCGCGCTCCTTCTGCGATTTCATTCAGTTCATTTTCGGAGGCTATCCCGGAATCAATGATCCATTGCCGCATCATTTTGATACAATCGTGGTCCCGTTCCCAGTCCAGCCTTTCTTTGGATTTGTATCTTTCGTGCGAACCAGAGGTGGAGTGCCCCTGGGGCTGTGTCAGGTTTTTGATATGAAACACAGCCGGGATGTGTGTTTTCCTTATTTTTTCAATACCAGTTTCATACATTTTGCAAAGCGCCGGATAATCCCAACCTTCTACTTCGTAAATATCCATTCCCTGGCCTTTGTCGTTGAGGCGGAATCCTTCCAGCACTTCGCTGATATTGCCCTTGGTGGTTTGATATTCTTTGGGCACGGAAATGCCATAGCCATCGTCCCAGACTGAGATCGCCAGGGGAACGTGTAAAACACCGGCTGCATTGATGGTCTCCCAGAACACGCCTTCGGAGGTGCTGGCATCGCCGATGGTACAAAAGCAGACCTCGTTTCCGTTGTTGGAAAAAGGCGTGGATTCGTTGAGGTTGGAACTTTCCCTGTATTTTTTTGATGCGAAAGCCAGCCCCAGTCCTCTGGCCATTTGTCCTCCGGTAGAGGAGATGTCAGCCGAGATGTTGTAGGATTCGCGGTGGTTGGTCCAATTTCCATTTTCATCGATAATTGGCGAAGCATAATGGCTGTTCATCTGCCTGCCTCCGGAGAAGGGATCGTTTTCGGCATCGGCGTATAGCTGCGCGAAAAAATCTTCGACTGTACTCAGTCCGAGCGCAAAAATAAAAGTCTGATCCCTGTAATAACCAGACCGCCAGTCGCCTTTTTTGAAAGCTTTGGCCATTGCAACCTGTGGTACTTCCTTGCCGTCACCGACGATACCGAATTTTGCTTTACCGGTGAGGACTTCTTTCCGGGCCAGCAAACTGGCTTCCCTGCTGATGCAACAAGTCCAGAAATCTTTGAGCACTTCTCTGGCGTGTTGGTTGTCAGTTCCTGCTAGTTTCTCGATTTTTTTATTGATGGCCGGATTGTCGATCATTGGTCAAGTGAATTAAAAGGTTATTGATGAAATGATGAATATTGCTGGAAGATGAGCTGGAATTCCACTCGCTAGAAAAGCTTTTTTTCATCTCGTGCGGTCGTAAAAGTACAAAAAAATATCCCAAGATTAAGGCATCGGTTTCACTTTTTATTGAAAGGCCGGAGCGGGTATATTGGGAAAACCGGTTGGTTCCATACTTCTTTGAAACCGTCTGGTTTGTTATTTGTTTAAATGGAAAATGGGATTGTTCGTTCGTTTCAGGTTGTTTACTTTGAAAAAGAATGATTAAATTGCAAACTCATTTTAATAATGGCGGCTCTTTGTTCTTTAAACATACTCTTAACTATAATTTAACTGACAAAAGGCGCTTTCAAAATTTTAATTTGGTTATTATTTAAATAATTTTGTATCCGATTGTTTACCAAAAAAAAATACAGATGAAAAAAATAAGCTCAACCATCGCTTTTCTCTTTATGTTAAGCGGTTTTGTCTTCGCCCAAACAGACACTAAAGCTACTCCTGCCGAGAGTACCACCGGGCCGGAAATGACTTTTGAATCTGCCGAAATCGATTACGGAGATATCGAGCAAGACTCAGACCCGCTCCGTACTTTCCATTTCACCAACACCGGCAATGAGCCCCTCCAGATCAAAAATGCCAAAGGCAGTTGCGGTTGTACGGTTCCGACTTGGCCGAAAGAACCGATTTTTCCGGGGGAAAGCGGCACTATCGAAGTTCGCTACGATACCAAAAGGCTCGGCAAATTTGCCAAGCGAGTAACCATCACGACCAACGAAGTTGCAGATGGCGAGGGCAACCAAAGAGTTTTGACGATCAAAGGTAATGTATTGAAAAAAGCGGAAGAACCTGCCGGAGTGCCGGAAAGTTCGCCCTCAATACTGACGCCTAATGGTCAGTAATTAGTATTATCTGCTTAAACTTCCAAAAAAAGCTGATCCCGGAAATTTCCGGGATCAGCTTTTTTTATTGTCTGTTTTGTTTTTAACAACACTTCGTGAAAAATTTTAGAGTAAAGCGCAATTGATGTTCAAAATAAATGCCCCAAAAGACTAAGCGATTATCGGCAAAACTGGTGCGACCCTGACAGGGTCGAAATTTTCCGGATGAACGTAGATCTAACGAACTGCGACCCCGCTGGGGTCAACAAATAAATGATACCTGATCCCGACACGTCGGGATCATATTAAGTTAGCCTTGGAATTGTGTGCGCAAAACCCGACCACAGCGTGGTCGCACATCATTTCTGTAGTTATTTGTAAAAATGACTCAAAATAGAATGTTGTAAAACTTCAAAAACTATTGTTTTAAAAACCTTTCTCATAAGTCAAAATCATGCATGCATCGCAATGGCATTTGCTGCCTTCCGGCAAGCGGTGAGGTCTGCAGAAATATTGTCGTAAGATTCTCTATTTTTACCGAAAAGCAGTTTTACTTTTTTAAAAATCCAATTCTGACAAACCATGCGGTATTTCAAATTTGCCATATCCCTCGCGCTCACCGTTGTTGTGATCTATCTGTTGAATATTCCCGTCAGCACAGGTGAAAAAAATATCCCGCCGCTGATGAAGCTGCTGAACCCTTTCACAGGGTTTTGGCAAAATGCAGATGCCGTTGGCAGGCAATCAACAGCAACTTTCAAATCGCCACAACTCAAAGACAAAGTGAAAGTATTGTACGATGAGCGAATGGTTCCGCACATTTTTGCTAAAAATACCGCCGATGCTTTTTTCGTGCAGGGTTTTATCACCGCGCAAAACAGGCTTTGGCAAATGGACATTACTACGAGAGCGACCAGCGGCCGCCTTGCGGAGATCCTCGGTGAGCGTTTATTGCAGCGAGACAAGCTGCAACGCCGGAAAGGATTGGTGTTTGCTGCCGAAAATGCCCTGAAGGGCTGGGAAAGCTCTCCGGAAGATATTGCCCTGATTTCCGCTTATACCGCAGGAGTCAATGCTTTTTTAAATTCGCTGAAGCCTGCCTGCTATCCGCTGGAATTCAAACTGATGAACTACAAACCCGAACCCTGGACGAACCTGAAATCCGCCATCCTGATCAAATCCATGGCACAGACGCTTTGTGAGAAAGAAGATGACCTCGAAGCCACGAATACCTTGCATGCCCTCGGCAGGGAAACCTTTGATTTTCTCTTCCCGGAATACAATCCCAAACAATCGCCGGTGATCCCGGTAGATGTTCATTGGGATTTTGAACCTCTGAAAATGGAAAAAAGGTCGCCCGTCATGATTGGCAAAACAGACCATCGGGCGCTGCCCAAACAATCGTCTTTTCTGGGTAGCAACAACTGGGCTGTGTCCGGCTCGAAAACCGCAGGTGGAAACCCCATCCTTTGCAATGATCCTCACCTGAGCCTTTCGCTGCCTTCTATTTGGTATGAAGCACAGATCCACACTCCAGAATTCAATGTTTATGGCGTAACGCTCCCTGGTTTTCCGGGAGTCATTATCGGTTTTAATGAAAATGTAAGCTGGGGGATGACCAATGTGAGTCACGACGTGCTCGATTGGTACCGGATCAAGTGGGCAAACCCGGAAAAAACGCGATATTTTTTTGACGATGGGTTGAAGGATGTAAATCTGAAGATCGAAACATTTTACATAAAAGGCGGGAAAACCGTCACGGATACCGTGCGCTATACTCATTGGGGGCCGGTGGTTTATGAATCGCCGCAACATCCGCAGCAGGATATGGCTATGCGCTGGATCGCCCACGATTCAGGCTCGAATGAAATTCAGGTATTACAAAACCTCAGCCGCGCTAAAAATTTTGACGATTTCGAAAAAGGTATCGGCGGGTTTCATGTGCCTGCTCAAAATCTCGTATTTGCCAGTCGCGAAGGTGATATTGCATTGAAAGTGCAGGGCAAGTTTCCCCTGAAACACAAAGAACAGGGGCGTTTCGTCATGGACGGCAGCAATTCGGCAAACGCATGGTATGGCTTTGTGCCGGATACCCACAATCCGCAGGTCAGGAACCCTGCGAGGGGATTTGTGTCATCGGCCAACCAGCATTCCACGACGCCGGATTATCCGTATTATTACAACGGTTATTTTGAAGATTTCAGAAGTCGCTTTTTAAATGAAATGTTGGACAGCCTCCAAAACATAACCGTCGAGGATATGATGAAACTGCAAAACAGCAATTTCAGTAAAAAAGCCGAAGAAGCGCTGCCGGTCATGCTCAGGCATCTTGATCGCTCCCGCCTTGAAAAGTTGCAACTGGAATTTGTAGAAATTCTTGAAAACTGGGATTTTAGTTACGACCCTGAAAAACCGGCGCCCGTTTTATTTGAGGTTTGGTTCGATCATTTGTATTTAGACATCTGGGATGAGTTTCGAAACCTGAAAGATTCTATGGATGTCCTCTTCCCGGAAACCTGGAGAACCATTGCCCTGATGGAAGATGATCCCGAAAATATTTTTTTCGACAACCGCTCAACTTCTGAAAAAGAAACCCTGACCGAATTGGTCAACCGGTCGTTCGCCATCATGTTTTCAAAAGTGGATGAATGGAAAAACAATTCGCCTGTTTTTGAATACCAGGCATACAGGCAGGTGAAGATCCCGCATCTGGGCAGGATCGCTGAGTTCGGCTCCCAACAGCTTCCCGTGGGTGGTGACGGAACTGCGCTGAATGCCATCAAAAACAGCAACGGCCCCTCCTGGCGGATGGTGGTGGAGCTTGGCAACGAGATCAACGCCTATGGCGTCTATCCAGGCGGACAGTCGGGAAATCCCGGAAGTCCTTTTTACGACAATATGATCGGCCACTGGGTGGAGGGGAAATATTACAAACTGGTTTTTATGAAAAGTGAAGACGCGCAACCCGAGCGTATAGTTTTCGCTCACGAGTTTTTTAATTGATTAGTCGCTCACGCCTTGCGTGACAAGTTGTGCTAATTTGTTAATCCTGCCTGACTGCGTTTGGCAGGCAGGTTGTTGATTTGTTCGATTGTGATGTCTGATGTCTTGCATCTTGCATCTTACCTCTGGTATTCAAGATTTTTCAATGCTGAAGATCTTTACTGGTTTGGCTTTGCCTTTTAACTCGACTTTTCCGACCAATTCTTTTTTATAATCGGAGGTAAGTGTAAGATGCTGTTCAAGTTTTTCGGAGATGAGCAGGGTTTTGCTGTAAAGGTTGCAAACTCCCTGTATTCTGGCAGCGGTGTTGAGCACATCGCCGTGGTATGCAATTTCCCTTTTT